>JAAYWE010000275.1 GCA_012516755.1 Treponema sp. | reverse complement strand
TAATGCACTTGGGCAAAACTGCATTAAAAGATGGTGGTAGAGGGGAGTTTATTCTAGAGATGTCCTTTATACCTTGAAAGCTTGACGACGATGGCGGTTGTTGGGCTGGAAGATTCACAAGAAGGATTAGCAGAAAAATGGTGATCAAAGCAAAAAAGCGGATAACAGCTTGAGAAGCTCTCAACCTCCGTCCCTCAGTTAGCATCTCAGTTTTCAACCTCCGTCCCTCAGTTAGTATCTCAGCTCTCAACCTCCGTCCCTCAGAGACTCCATTGTCTCTATTGGTTTTAAGTTGGTGGGGAAAATATTGATTATCCAAGAAAGCTCTATTCAATCTTAAGAACTTCATAGATTCGCTCAAGATCCTCTTGGGAGAAGTAGTGAATTTTTATGGTACCGGAATCAATGCTACCTGATATCTCGACTTTTGTACCCAATCTTTCGATGAGTTTTTCCATGAGCTCTTTTAAAAGAGGGTCGAGAGGAATTTCCTCAATTGTCTTAAGAGATTCAAGCTGCTTTTTAGATTTTGTCCGCTGGCCTCGGAGCGCATTTTGGATTTTTTGAGCTTCTTGTTCCGCTTGGCGAACCGATAAATTGTTCTGTTGGATGTGTTCAAAGAGCTTTCTACGTTCTTTTTCTTCTTCTATGGAAAGAAGAGCTCTGGCGTGTCCAGCGCTGATAATACCTTGTTTGAGCAGAAGTTGCATGTCTTCTGGAAGCTTAAGCAGGCGAAGAGTATTTGTGACAGCGACGCGGCTTTTGCCCACCATTTCGGCGACGCGTTCCTGAGTAACTCCTGTTATTTCCATCAGCTTTGCATAAGCTTGAGCTTCTTCGATGGGATCAAGGTCTTCACGCTGAATGTTTTCTACCAGAGACAGCTCTATGCGATGGTTTTCGTCATCCTGACTCCGTACTATGACGGGAAGTTGCTCCAGTCCTGCAATCTGCGCAGCGCGATATCTTCGTTCTCCAGCAATAATGATGTATTTCCCTGATTTTTCTTGATGAACGAGAAGCGGCTGCAAGAGTCCATGACGCCGAATAGATTCAGCAAGCTCATCTAAGGATTCCTGAGTGAAGGATTTTCTTGGTTGATCTGGATTGGGAATGAGGTCTTCTATCGATACAAGCTTCACAATAGATGCGGATGTTTCTTCAAGAGATTGTTCGAAAAATTGCTGATGTTCGGGAATTAAGGCGCCAAGTCCCTTTCCAAGACCGAATTTAGCCACGGTTTATGATCTCCTTTGTGACAGCTTCATAGCTCTTGGCTCCAATGCAGGTGGGATCATACATAATGGCAGGGAGCCCATGCGATGGAGCTTCTGAGAGACGGACATTTCTCGGGATGATTGTCTTGAAGACTTTGTCCTTGAAATATTCGGTTACTTGCCTGACAACTTCTTGAGAAAGTCGCGTGCGAGCATCAAACATAGTGAGCAGGATGCCATTGATTCTTAAAGAAGGATTGATGCTCTTTTGTACAAGCCCGATCGTCTGGATAATCAGCGAGAGTCCCTCTAATGCGAAATATTCGCACTGCAAGGGTATTATGACTTCTGTAGCGGCTGCCAGTCCATTCAACGTAAGCACTCCAAGGGACGGAGGACAGTCTATAAGGATATATTCATAATCATTCACCACAGGGGCAATTGCGCGTCTTAGATAGTCATTCCGGTCGGGACGATCGACGAGCTCGATAGTTGCACCACTGAGGTCAACCGAGGAGGGAGCTAAGAAAAGGCGCGGAACAGGGACTGACTGGATGATTTGCTGTATCTCTGCAAGACCTGAAATCACATGATATATATTGGTGTGGGATAACTTACCTCCAATTCCTGATGTGAGGTTTCCCTGGGGATCGAAGTCTATGAGGAGGGTTTTTTTATATTGCAGGGCGAGGGATGTACCAATATTAATAGCACTCGTGGTTTTCCCTACACCTCCCTTTTGGTTGACAAATACGATAATACGAGCCATTCTGCCTTCCCGATATGCTAAAATGATTCTAACATATTGATCGAGCTTCAGCTATACAGGTTTAGCGCATAAAAAGCAGTTAATACAATTACATACATATCGAAAATAATGCCAAAATAGTTTTGTCTATTGGTATTCAATTATGTTGCTATCTTGAGTGTCTATAAAAGACTGAAAAGTCTAAGCTTGTAAGAGTCTAGCCAGCCTTCTTGACCTATCTTGGTCAAATTTGATAATTTAATCTTAATAAAGGAGATATGAATGCTGTTCGAACAGGTTAAATCCGCGATAGAAAATGTACGACCATCTCTCAAAGCAGATGGAGGAGATATAGAACTTGTATCTGTAAGTGATGATGGTGTGGTCAAAGTGAGACTCACCGGAGCATGCGGTGCATGCCCTTATTCCATGATGACTCTCAAGCAAGGCATTGAAGCGTACCTCAAGAAAGCAGTGCCACAGGTAAAAGAAGTCAAACAAGCCTAGAAAATTCTAGTTGCTGGAAAGAATTGCACTCCGGCTTAATTTCTATTTGTTCTAGATTGGATTTACTATTTTCGCAAAGCCTGGTCTTTTGCTAATTTTCAGAGATTTTCATAAAATCCCATTGTTCTTGATATTTCATTAGCTGCCCTGACTACAAATAAGGCGACTTTTTCCGCCTCCAATTCTGGTCGAATTTCCAAAAGCCATGATGTGCTGATAGAAGCGATGATTTGACCACGATAGTCTCGAATTGGAGCCGCCACGCAATTTACTCCAGGCTCTGCCTCCTCATTGTCGTGAGTCCACCCTCTGGCCTTACAAATATGAATATCTTTTATGAGAGATTCCACATCAATATGCGTGTTGGGACCAAATTTCGTTAAAAAAGTATCGGGGATAAGATTACGAATTTCATCATCATCCATATCTAATATGAGAGCCTTACCCAGAGATGTGCAATAGATAGGCCTTTGTTCGCCTATGATTGCATATTTTCTCAGGCTAGTGAACTGATCTTCTTTATCAATATATACCATCATATTCCCCTGACGACGTGCAAGGAATACGATCGTTCCTAACGACGATGCTAGTTCCCGCATGAAGGGAGCAGATTCTGTCTTGAGTTCTAGACTATTCAGATAGTTGCTAGAAAGCTCGATAAAACCTGGTCCCAGGCGATAAAAGTTATCGTATGGGCCTTTTCGAACATAATCGCGCTGGAGAAGAACAGAAAGCAAACGAAAAGTCGTACTGCGAGGAAGATCTGACTCTGCAGCGATCTCTACAAGGGTAAGACCAGTTGGCTCCCGTGCAAGGATTTCGAGTATATCGAAGGCGCGATCGAGAGACTGTACTTTCATATCAGCCATAAGGCCTCCTTATTCATTAATCTAACCATAAAGATATATTTTAGTATTGACAAGATAGAAAAGCAAGCTATTATATGGAATTGGATTCCATATCGTGGAATCAATTTACAGGACGTTTTGGGCGCAATGCTAAACATAGGCATTAGACCTAAAAATTATGTTCCATTATTTATGATGCAAGGAGCAAAGATGGAAATTCGAGAAGCGATTAATTCTGAGTGGGCAAAAAAAATGGGGACAGAGGATTTGCGCAATGCGTTTCTGGTGGAGAAGGTTTTTATTGTTGGAGAGATGACAGCCATCTATAGCCATGTAGATAGGATGATAATTGGAGGCATTGTCCCAACCTCCGTCCCTCTTGCGTTGCCAGTGAGCAAGGAATTGGGGACAGAGTTTTTTTTAGAGCGACGAGAGATGGGAATTATAAATATCGGAGGAGAGGGGTTTGTCGAGGTAGATGGTACTATCCATGATATTGGACAACGGGATGCAATATATGTCTCGATGGGTTCAAAAAATGTAGCATTTTCAAGCAAGAATCCTAAGGAGCCGGCGAAATTCTATTTCAATAGTGCACCTGCTCATAGAGCATGCAAAACTAGGCTTATCACTCTTGATCAAGCCAACCATGTGGCGTTGGGTAGTGATGAGGAGTGCAACAAAAGAGTGATCAATCAATATATTCATCCAACAGTCCTTGAAACATGTCAGCTTGTAATGGGCATGACGACTTTTTCAGAAGGGAGTGTCTGGAACACAATGCCAGTGCATACACACGAGAGGCGGATGGAGGTATATCTGTATTTTGATATGCCAGATGATAAAGTAGTATTCCATTTGATGGGCAAGCCTCAGGAAACGCGTCATATTGTGGTACGAAACGAGCAAGCCGTAATAAGTCCGAGCTGGTCCATTCATGCAGGAGTAGGAACTGGCAAATATACGTTTATTTGGGGCATGGCTGGAGAAAACCAGACATTTGATGATATGGATAATGTGGAAATGGCTGATCTACGTTAAAGAGATCTGTTTTAAAAGGAGAAAAGACATGATTTTGGATGAATTTAGGCTCGATGGCAGAGTGGCGATTGTCACAGGTAGTTCGACTGGTCTCGGACAGGGAATGAGCATCGCGCTAGCAGAAGCTGGAGCCGATGTTGTGGGAGTAGATTATGTGCCATCAAAAGAAACGGCTAGCATCATAGAGGCGCAAGGGTGTAAGTACTTGGAGATCGTAGCTAACCTTCTGACAATAGAACCAATTCAGAGCATCTTAGATAAGACTATAAGTGCTTTTGGACGAGTGGATATTCTTATCAATAATGCTGGGACTATTAGGCGAGAGGATGCAATTAAGTTTAATGAGAAGGATTGGGACGAGGTCATGGACCTGAATGTAAAGACAGTATTTTTCTTCAGCCAGGCAGTTGCGCGGAAATATATCGAACAAGGGACGGGAGGAAAGATCATCAACATCGCATCCATGCTTTCATTTCAAGGAGGTATAAGAGTTCCGTCTTATACAGCTTCGAAAAGTGCTGTGATGGGTCTTACAAGGTTATTGGCCAACGAATGGGCTAAATATCATATCAATGTAAACGCAATTGCTCCAGGCTATATGGCAACTAACAATACGGCAGAACTGAGAGCGGATAGAGAGCGATCAGCGGAGATCCTAAGTCGTATACCAGCGGGTCGATGGGGAACGCCTGAGGATGTCAAAGGCGCCGCAGTCTTCTTAGCATCACCAGCAAGCAACTATGTGAATGGGTATACTATTGCTGTCGATGGTGGCTGGCTAGCTAGATGACTGTCATAAAAAAGATATGGTTCCTTGTGTAGAATTTATGGCTTTAGTGGCAGGAGGGACGGAGGTTTGTTGATTATTGATAAGAGCGATTATTTATTAATTCGGAAATGCCTATATAAGGAGTAAAAAGATGATTGTTTGCATGCTTTCAGATCTATCAAGATATCGAGGACTCAGTAAGAATCTAGATGTCGCGTTTGATTGGCTCCATAAGGGGCTTTGGCGTCAGCTTTCAATAGGAAAGCATTCTGTTGATGGCGATGCTGTCTTTGTGCTCATTCAAGAATATACAGCTAAGGAGCATTCAGCGTGCAGATTTGAATCTCATCGAGAATATATAGACATTCAAATGATGATTTCAGGAAAAGAAATTATCGAGGTGCTGCCAGCAAATGAACTCAATGTCATCGAGCCTTACAAGCCTGATATAGAGTTTTATGCCTCACCAACAGATAGAAATGCTAATGTTCTGGCGATGAGTGCTGAGCAACTTGCAATTTTTTTTCCTGAAGATGCTCATCGGCCATGCATGAAAGCTGGAACATTGGCGGAACCTGTGAAAAAAGTTGTAGTTAAAGTGGCTATATAATATAAGCCTTAAGGCTAGAAGAAGGTTCGCTTTACTGATTTTGATCAGAAAGAGAAGAGAGGTAAGAGGGCAAATCCTATCTAGTTGGAATTTTGATTGTGAATTGCGTACTGAAAAAGTCTGAAAAATCGGGAATGCATGAAATCGGGGAGGAAATCGGGGACAGAGGATTTCGTCATAGAACAATTAGGACTGAAATATTCTGTCGATTTGATATTTTGTCGGCTCTAGCTAAAGGCGAGACTTGACTTTGGCTATGTGGACTAGTACGTAACATTTTTGAGGATTATGCAATGGTAAAAAAAGAGAAAATAGGAGAACTGTTTTATAAAACTGGCCTCATCCCTGTGATAAAGATTGATTCTGAGGAGATGACAGATGGTCTAGCTAAAGCACTTCGCGGAGGAGGATTGTCTGTTGCCGAGATCACTTTTAGAACAAAGGCTGCACCAAAAGTAATCGAGAGATTTGCATCGTGCCATGAGGATATTATTGTAGGTGCTGGAACAGTGACGAAGAAAGATGAAGTAGATGCGGCTCTTTTGGCAGGAGCGCAGTTTATTGTTTCGCCAGGTTTTAATCCATCTATATGTGAATACTGCTTGGGAAAGGATGTTGCTGTTTTCCCCGGCGTAAACAACCCTTCGCTTATAGAACAAGCTATGGCTATGGGTCTTAGTATCTTGAAATTCTTTCCTGCAGAGGTTTCGGGTGGAGTTAAGGCTCTTAATGCATTCAAATCAGTATATCAGCAAATATCATTCATTCCAACAGGGGGAATTCAGGAAAACAACATTCATGAATACCTTTCTTTGAAGAATGTATTGGCATGTGGTGGTTCATGGATTGTTTCAGCAGATCTTCTTGAAGCTCGTAAATTTGATGAAATTGAAAGACTTGTAAAATCTGCACGACGAGCGATGATGGGATTCTTGCCAATCGTGCAGGACGGCATAATAGATGAAGAAAACCAGATTAGATCAATGAGGGACGGAGGTTGTATTGGAGGCTGTATTGAAGTCAAAACCCCATCGATCAAACGAACATTAGCTATGCTTTCCTATTTGAAAGCCTATGTTGTGCCTGGTTCTGAGGTCGAAAAAGGACAAGGTTTGGTGGAGGTGAGTATAAGTATTCCTGGATTGCATACCCAGATTCATCTTGTAGAATAGGGAGGAGAATTAGAATGAGCATAACGACATTTGGGGAGATTATGCTTCGGTTAAAATCTCCCGGACAGGAAAGATTGCTTCAATCGCCTTTTTTTGAAGCGACTTTTGGTGGAAGCGAAGCAAATGTGGCTGTTGCTCTGTCAAGATTGGGCATTACGGCGCGATTTATTAGCATTTTGCCAGACAATCCGATTGGCAGAGGATGCATGAGAGAGCTTCGGTCTCATGGTGTTGATGTTTCATGCCTAAAATTCAAAAAGGGAAGGCTGGGAATATATTTCTTTGAGAATGGAGCCAATCAGCGTCCAAGTAATGTCATTTATGATAGAGAAAACTCAGCGATTTCCAGAATTGCTGAAGAGGATATCGACTGGGAAGCTTCTTTTAAAGATATGCAATGGTTTCATGTATCGGGAATTACACCTGCTCTTTCTCAGAATTGCGCTGATGAAACGATAAAAGCTGCTTGCATTGCTAAAGACAGGGGATTAACCGTATCTTTTGATTTGAATTATAGAGCCAAATTATGGAATTATGGAGTAGATGCATATAGTGTGATGTGTAAAATTGCCCAATATGCGGATATCCTTATAGGGAATGAAGAAGATTATCAAAAATCATTAGGGATTAAAGGTCCTTCTGCAATTGGAGCTCAACAACTTGATATTGATGCGTATCAAGAGATGTGCGAGACTGCTTTAAAACAGTATCCGAATGCAAAGATAGCAGCAGTGACTCTTCGAGAAAGTTACTCAGCCGATAATAATGATTGGTCAGCGATGATTGTAAGTGAGGGACGGAGGTTTATCTCTCGCAAATACCATATATCGGATATTGTGGATAGAGTTGGGGCTGGAGATAGTTTTGTCGCCGGCTTAATATACGGATTAATCACTAAGAAGGATTATCAAGCAGCCCTTGAATATGCAACTGCCCTTTCGTGCCTAAAGCATTCTATTTCAGGCGATTTTGCCCTTCTTGAAAAGGGAGAGGTTGAGAAACTCTTAGGAGGAGATGCTTCCGGTAGAGTGCAACGTTAATTCGCTTTCTCAAATATGCTCTGGCTTTGATTAATAAAAGGATGAGGGTAAGTCTCATGGCTTATTAGCTGCGCCATAAGGAACAACATCTTCATTCGCATTCTCATCCTTTGGCTGATTTGGAGAAGTTCTACTGCTGCTCGTACTCTCCAACTTTCTCTTAATGAGGCGTGCTACCACATCACGATTATCCAACAGAGAGCTTAAGGATCTATCGTGATGCAGTAAGCTAATCACCTGTGCAAAAAGGCCAGTGACATCGCTCTGGATATACCATTCTTTCTTTAGCAACTCATTATGATATATGGCATTTGTGCCTATTACTCTATAGAATAACCCTTCTTTATAAGCAGCATCAAAGTCATCAATAGAATTTGCTGAAAAAATTGGAAGACTAACAGCACATATAACCTTGCTAGCGCCAAGTTCTTTCAGATATCTCATTGCCTTAATAAGAGTTCCACCAGTTCCAATCATATCATCTGCCATAAAGACAACTTTATTCGAGACATTGCCGAGCAATCGCATTTCGCTGATATTTGTCTCTGTTGCGCTTTTAGTGATTTTTGAATAGTCTCTTTCTTTGTAAAGTAAAGCCAAGGGCTTTTGCAAAGCATTTGCATAGAATTTATTTCGATCGACCGCACCGGTATCGGGTGCGAGCACCACTATGTCTTCTTTTGCTATATCGATAATCGATGTAAGTTTTTCAATTATCTGAAAAGAGGCATGTAGGTTTTCCATTCTGAGCCGGTCAAATGCATTCTCAATTTCCTTTGAGTGAATATCAAGAGTGATGATCCTATTAACACCAAGGCTTTCCAGCATCTTGCCGATTCGAGCTGCAGTCAATCCCTCTCTTCCTTTTTTCTTATGTTGTCTCGAATAGGGATATATTGGTAGCACAAGATTTATTTCTGCAGCTCCAGCTTGCATGGCAGCATCAATAGCTACAAAAAGGTTAAAAATGTGATCATTTACAGAAAGGACTTTTTGGATAGTACCATCATTAAATAAGACGAGTTGATGATTTTCCACATCCTGAAAAATATAGATGCTTCTTCCCCGGATAGATTCAAGGATTTCTGTTTTTATTTCACCATTTGCAAAGTAAGTATGTCTTACATTAATCTTGAATTTTGGAGGTCGATAACGTTCTTTATCTCCTGGCAAGAAAAGCATGCCTGTGTTACAGTCATTTGCAAAGTTGATCTTTCTAATAACCAAGTCGGGCGTGATATGATATCTTCCAGCTATAGCCTGAGCTTTTCTCATGAATCGATGCTTATAGATTCCTGAGAGCTTTCGGATGACCTGATTTGCGAACGCTTCTGCTCCTGGGCAAGCAATAATGCCTAAATGGGTTGGATCTGAATAACTCATGCAAGGCCTTCCGTATTTGAATTCAATAAACTGACGCGGATGAGTAACAAGAGAGATCGTTGCTATTATAGACCATAATCTTCCAAATGAATAGAATCTCTTAGATGAGAATTGTAGTGGGTCATCCCAAGGGAGCAAATTCATTTGCTCTGTATGCGGAGCACTATGCAGGATCCAAGATCACGAAAAGCGTCGATGCTGGCATTTGAGAATCTGTGGATTTGTGCCAATTCTTGAAGCGCTATACTGCGTCCCTTTGTATAAAGCCTTTTGTTCTGCTTTTTAATGTGAATCTTATGCACCTCATGCCATGTGTTTCTTTATTCGGATGCCTTTGTACTTGAGTGCCCCACAGAATATTTGGATTTTGAAACGCTCCGCGCAGGAATCTGGCTTGAGACAGGTCAACAGCCATCGCTAAATGCGCACAACCATGATCGATTTTCGCAGTGGTCGTATGTGCGACCTTAATACGATTCGGTAGGCCGCCTTTTGCCTTATATCGCAAGAGATAGTGGCATTTCTTTATGCTTGTCGCCGGTTTTGAAAACTGTTCCCCTGTATAAATGGCTCGCAAAATCGCTCTTTGCATAATCCTTTGCGCATGCTTCCGTGTCATATAAAGATTTGTAAGTTCATACGCAATATTGAGATATCGGAAGATAGATTTATCGTGTGGAATCACAAGGATTTCCATGAGCATTTAGAGGTCGTCATTGTTTTTTCGTATGAGACTAGCTCCCCAGCAATAGGACATTCGTGATATCCTTAAAAGGTCAAATTGGCGACGCAAGCAAAGCCTCAGATCTTGCTATACCATTTTGGTTTGGTGCGGTCCAGTTGTTAGTATTCTTTGAAGAATTCGTTCTCAGCTTGTAATTGTCCGTTTTGCTTGGACAGTTCTGTTTTGATTATGGTTTTCTATGTTTCTTTGTTCTTTGTGTCTTTCTAGAAGAGCGGAGCCCTTTTCCCCGAAAGCTGTTTTTTTCCAAAAGGCGACTAGATTGGTATGCATTTGGGTTTGGATGTACCTGCAAAATCATGCCGATTTCCTGAATAGTCTTTTTGCCTTGGTTACTTCAACCGCCGATTTTGCGTTGATTCCTTTTTGTACTACTTGAGCATAATAGACTTCATGCCTGCTTGTCGCTATTTATACAAAAAATATTGAATTACTTTATTATCCTGCTGATTTGTTTTAGTCTTGAGGGCTTACTATGTTATTTTGATTATAACTCGAAATCTTTCTCTATAATCCGAAAATCATTTTTTGAAATGAAGTATGCACCGCAATATCGATATTCTGAGGATAATGTGCAAAGGCCCGCTTTTATAGGGTTATTGCTTATATATTCATATACCAAAATAAATTGCCTTATGGTGTTAATTAGCACGCTCTTGAAACGGTCATACCATACATGACCTTTAGATTGTATTATTTTATTATAATGTATAGCAAATACGGATAATATCCATTGCATTATTTTGGATAGAGATTCTCCTCTTGCTGGTCTAATTAAAAAATGAATGTGGTTTCCCATTATACAAAAATTTGCAATTTCAAATTTATAAGGATGTCTTGCTTTAGTTTTTGCACGCAGAACTACCTTGAGAAAAAGGTCCTTTATCCCTTTATTGTCAAATATACATTCTGCTCTATTGATCTTGGCATATACATGGTACCAAGATCCTTCTGATAATATCCTTGAATGTCTCATATTAAAAACATCGCAGAAAGAAGAAGGAATAATTCAAAATTGATGATCTATCACTTGAAAATTCTCAATAACCCGTTTCCAACTTGTAAGTAGCACAGAGAGAGCAGTAGATTTGAGTACGATTTAGTAATATCTAGCTACTATTAAATCATTGCAGATTAATAAATTAGGTACGGGCTAGTGCTGCATGCCAAATATAGGATATAATGTAAAATAAACCTCCGTCCCTCTATTGCTCAATTATCCTGATATTCCTAAATTTGTATTATGTCGAGGGATGTCATCATATGTCTCATCAATTCAAGTGAAAATACTGAACCAAGCTTTCAAATTTATGATAAAGTAGCATCTATATGATTCACAGAAACAGTAACATAGATACTGAATCTTTAGCGATTCGATTGGCCAGATTTTCTAGTATAACTAGAACCTCAGGAGAATTATCTTATCCTGATTTTCTTATTTCTGTTCTTCGAGAAATTCCCTTCTTTAGTAATAGGCCAAACCTTGTTCAAGAATTTGAGATTTCTGAGGATAAATGGAAGCGGAGAATTGTAATTGCTTTTGCTCCCGGAGAAGGGCAAGCATGTATAACGCTTACAGGCCACTATGATGTGGTTGATACAAGTAATTATGGAGCCTTAGAGCCTCTTGCTTTTGATCCAGAGGCGCTTTTGAAAAAAATGCTCCAAGTGCTTTCTGCTAAAGAGGGCCTTTCCTCTTCAGAAATATCTCTCAAAAAGGATTTGGAAAGCGGCTATTTCATTCCGGGCAGAGGCATCCTCGATATGAAAAGTGGACTAGCTGCTGCAATTACTGTGATTTCTAGGTTCTTGGAAGATCCTGATAGGATTGGGAATATCATTTTCTTAGCAGTGCCAGATGAAGAGGGGGCTTCTGTTGGTATGAAAGCAGCTAAGAAGATTCTCTCAGATTTTATTATTTCTCATCAGCTTCAGATGAGAGCAATAATTAATTTGGACGCTGCTGTCGATCAAGGGGACGGAGGTGAAGCCAAAGCCGTATTTCTTGGATCAGTTAGCAAGCTTCTTCCATTTGTTTTGTTTGTAGGGAAAGCAGCTCATGCAGGTGCACCTTTTGATGGCTTTAACCCGGCGTTAGCTGCTTCTCTTTTTATAAGAGAGATAGAATGCAATAGCGATTGCTTTAGCCCTCGTGCTATATCTCCTGGAGAGGAACCGCCTCCGCCAACCATTCTCTACTGCCGAGACATGCGGACACACTATGATGTAACTATGCCTTTTGATATATTTTGTGCTGTTAATATTCTGACCTTTGAAAAGAAACCTGAAAAAATATTCGAAAGTTTTAGGCTACTTGTGGAGGAGATGCTGAATAATGCTATTTCCCTCTTCCATGAACGGAAGTCTGTTTTTTCCAGAAAAAAGAATGAGCATGTTGCAATGCAGAGATTTTCTTCGAGGGTTATTGATTTTTCGGAGTTGGTTGATCGTGCTGAATATGTTGCACCGGGTATTCTGGATCGACTAAGAAAAGCAGCCGAAAAGTATCATCCCGAGGATCCCGTGTTACAAACAGCTAGAATAGTGCATGAATTGCTTTCATTTGCCCAAATCGAAGGACCCTGCGCAATTATTGGCTTTGCTCCTCCTTTTTATGCAAAAGCCGAATTAGATATATATAGAGACCAAGAGTTTTTGGTTCTGCTCAAAGACGAGATTGCTCAGTTCAATAGAGAATATCAAGAAACAATAAAGCTCCGTCCCTTTTTTCCTGGAATTTCGGATATGAGTTTTCTAGCACCATCAATAGAGAGTCATGCGATAGAATACATACGAAAGCAATCAGCGGTAATTCAGAAAGATTTGGACGAGTATATGGATGATTTGATAGAAGCACCTGTAATTAATATTGGTCCATGGGGTAGAGAATATCATCAATGGGGAGAAAGGGTAAATCGCCACTATGCTTTCAAGGTCTTGCCGGATTTAGTATTCAGAATCAGCCAGAGGATATTGAGATAGCTCAAATAATTCATTATTTAATTATACCTTATATGAATATAGAGAAGACATCATATAAACAAAAGGGGGAATAATGATGACTATTGTGATATCTTTAGGAGGTTCCATAGTTGCTCCACAAGAGGGACCTAGCGGGATATTCTTATATGATTTTCGAAATGTATTACTTTCCTGGATAAATGGAGGGGATCATAAGGCGATCATTGTGGTTGGTGGAGGTTATGCAGCTCGTCAGTGGCAAAAGGCTTATAAGGAAATGGTTGAAATGGACAAAGCGATTAGCAGGGACGGAGGATCAAGCATAAGCAGAAATATCGATGTTCGCCAATCTCTTGATAGAATAGGCATTGCAGCAACAAGGCTCAATGCACAGTTGATTAGGGAGGTTTTTTCTGATTATTGTAGAGATCCAATAGTCACAGATCCTTCCGCTGATATTACAATGAACGGCAAAATATTGATTGCCGCTGGCTGGAAACCGGGGTTTTCTACGGACTATGACGCAGTTATTCTTGCTGAGCGTTTTAATGCAGAAAAGATATTGAATCTCTCTAATGTCCCTCAGATTTATAGTGCCGATCCAAAGGTCGACCCTAATGCAAAGCCGCTTTTTCATATATCTTTTGATTCTCTTTTGAAGATGATTGGAACCGAATGGGATCCTGGAGCAAATGTGCCCTTCGATCCAATTGCGGCTGACAAAGCTCGCGAACTCGGTCTTACGGTGATATTTGCATCGGGGACCAACTTGATGAATTTCGCTGATATTTTAAATGATAGAGCATTTATAGGCACAATAATCGATTAAATTTATTCTGTTCTAAATTGATCGGCTTAAGGCGCCAGATCGAAGGGACATTCGAACTTGGCAATTTCCTGTATGGCTCACATGTGTTTTAACATTTCAGATTGTTCTTGTTCTTGACTCCAAGATCTGAAGTTGGGGCAAGACTTGCTTTTTCTATATCTTGTCGATGAGCATAGAACATTTTCCGGAAGGTATGGGGAGCGTCTTCTTCTTTTTGCCTAATACATTGATGGTGAAATAATATAGCTTCTCGCTCTCCATATGAATTTCCCATCCTCTTCCTGATTTGCTAGAAAGAATGGTTATCATGTTGCGCTTAAGAGAAAGGTTCTCAATACCCATAACTTCAAGATTTGGGATTATCCAGTCGACCGTTTTTCGGGGCAGCGATATATATAGCCCAATAATATTCTCAATTATCAAGGTAACGGTGCTGAGGCCATTGGAGGGGAAGTGATTTGGCAGAGGCCAATCCGGATGACCTTCCCAAATGGCTTTTCCTTCATTCATAGGCTGATAGGCGCTCCAAACAGTAGGATGGTTGCTGCGCTTGTTAGCTTCTTGATCGCTGTTGTGCATGGAATCTAGAATATAATAGAGATGCCTAATTGCCGAGTTTCTGGCAAGTTCATAAAAATAGTATTTTTCCAACCCCTTGATGACCATAAATGTAAGCCAAGGAAAAACGCTTCCTCGGAATCCCTGCCCCTTTTTATCAAAGGCTGGATGATCGACTGAAAGCGAAGGGAAGGGGTTGTCAGTACCAAAACAGGAGGGATCTTTTAATTTGGCTATAAGTTTTTCCGCACGCTCTTCATTAGGAATTTCGGCTAATAGCAGCCAATATGTCCCTAGCGTTTTTGTACGTACTTGGATCTCGTTTTCATCCAGATCATAATAGAAGCCGTCTTCCGGGTTCCACATTTTCGAATTTATTCTTGTCTTTATGGAAAAATAGTCTCTTTTATATTGAAAAGAAGCGTCCTTATCATTAAGTATGTCCCCCAGAGCAGACAAATATAGGGCATTCATAGCCATGGTTGCGTTGAAATCAATAAAATATCGAGCCTCTGAACGTGGAGAATTTATCATGCCTGTAGAAGAAAGAGGTGTAGAAAAAAGCCCGTTTGGCATTTTGAAATTTGCCTCAAGCCACCTGTAGTAATTGCTCAGTATTGGCATTATTTCTTTTACTCTTTTTTTATTGGCTGTCTTATGATAGAGATTGAACTCTGCCCATGAGAGAAGGGGAAGTGTTACGCCAAGAGGGTTATCTTCCGGGAAAATAGGAGCGCCTGTCTCTATATCATAGGCGCTGCGAATTGCGCCATCTGGCTCTTGAAGCGTATAAAGGGCATCCAGTCCATTTGATGCCGGATAAATCCTATTGCTATATACTAGAAAGAAACTGGACAAGATCTGCTCCAGAAAATCAAGAGTCTTCCTTGCAGGATAATAGAAGAATCTGATCTTGCTGATTTTGGTCTGGCTACCTCCATTTGTCCAGCAATCAGCAATCCATGCCCATGTTCGATCATAAATATCGACAAAGTCTTGGTCATAAAAGTGAATATGAGGAAAATCCTTTTTATTCAAGAAACTTACCCTCTTATTGTATGTCTGCAATTTGCTGAATTTATAGATAACTGGAAAACTTTACAGAAAATTGCATTATATTCACACATATCGCAACTTACTATACTCATTCCATATCTATTTGTCAAATTTATCGATTATTAAATGCCGTTGATTCATCATTGATTGATATCTTGATCAGCGAGAAGAATACATTCTTCCAGAGTGCTCAAACCTCGAACAATATCCTCTGCGAATGAGTCACAATCTGGTGCGCCACATGCTCCGCAATCGATTCCTGGAAGCTTGCCTCTTATATATTCGATTCTTTCTGCCATTTCGAGGGCTTTCGATAGATCCTTGTTTAGCACAAGGACAGGGTTGGGGGACAGAGGTTTGTTCCATTTATATTCTCTATAGTCTTCTTCTAGATATTTTTGGGATTTTGGGGACGGAGGTTTAGATTTTTCTTTTATATTTTGATAGCGATCCAGGAAAGGCTGTGGAACAGTAGAAACAAGGGCAGCGGAGCGGTATCGCTGGCGAATTGTCGAGCGCGCAATATAAGGGTTTTCTACTGCCATTGGTCCACCTACGCAGCCGCCAGGACATGCAAGTGCTTCGACATATTCAATAGAGTCAGTATTGCCATTTTCGATAGCTTCTAATAGCTCTATGACATTAGATATACCATCGACAGAGACTGCATTTTCTATGTGCAATGCATCAAGTTCTCCATCTGATCGTGCCCAACCTATTCCAGGATCCAAATTATCCATTATGGGTAATAGATGTTGAGATAGAGGCGGCCCAGATGTTTCATGGGAAATATCAGCAATTTTTGTAGAAGATATTTCTGAATCAGATGGCAAATGAGATTGCAACGGAATTGACGGGGACAGAGGATCAAGCGCGCGCTTCATCAACCTATATACTTTACCAAACGAAAAAACTGCATTGATTGCAGAGCATTCATATCCTAATGGCATCTTGATTGCTGTAACTTTTGCTGTACATGGACTAAGGAAAAAAATGCCAATCCTCTTTGATAGATGATTCAATCTATTTCGCACTTCTCTTGCTGCTATTTCAAAAGGCGGAAGAATAGGCACGAGATTCGGGATCAAGCTTGGGAATCTCTGTTGGATAAGTCGTACAACGACTGGGCAAGCGCTTGAAATGCGAGGCCTTAGGTCTGTCTGTGAAAGCAAGTTGCGAGTCATCTCTGTTACAACAATAGCTCCCCATGCAACATCAAAAACCTCATCGAACCCCGATCTTTGAAGTGCTTTGAAAATATCTGAATGACTATATTTTGGACCAAATTGAGCATAAAGAGACGGAGCTGGTAGAGCAACCTTGAGATCATAGCCATCCATTAAAAAAACCGGGTCAGAAACGGCCTTTTTTGCTCCTTTAGGACATCGGCGAATACATTCTCCACAGTCTATACATCGATCTTCAAAAATTCTTGCTTTTCCATTCTTAACACGGATGGCTTTGGTTGGGCAGAACTTAATACATGTTGTGCAGCCAACACACAAATCGGTGTCAAGTTGGACGGAATGAAAAATCGGAAGAATGGTCTGAGCTTGATTTTGAGATTCCAGATCCACTTATGACTCTCCAGAAGACAAGTTGAAATTCATTAATACTGTCGTGCCCATATTTGGCTCACTTTGAATGATAAGTTCATCTGCATTCTTTTTCATATTAGGCAAGCCCATTCCAGCGCCAAATCCCATATTTTGGATCTCTTCAGGAGCAGTTGAATATCCTTCTTGCATTGCAAGCTCGATATCCGGAATGCCTGGGCCTTGGTCGACAAAGCGGGTTGTAATTTTATCTTTTGAAATATCAATTTCCGCTCGACCTCCGTCCCCGTGTATTGCAATATTCATTTCTGCCTCGTAGGTCGCAATGGCAATTCTCTTAATCAATGGAGGCGGCAATCCAAGTTGTATCAATCGATGCTTGAGATCTGTTGAAGTCTTGCCTGCTGCAAAGAAATCCAATCGAGGAATATTATACTCTATAATCACAATATTTAATCCCCATAACTAGTGTCTTTTATTTCAAATTAAAGAGGCGCCCTTCCTTGAAAAGATCGAGCAAGAGTCAGCTTATCTGCATACTCAAGATCCCCTCCTACAGGGATACCAGAAGCTAGTCGCGTAATTGATACAGGTTCCTTTTCAAACAATTTCTTTAGATATAGGGCAGTGGTATCTCCCTCGACCGTTGGATTTGTTGCAATAATGATTTCCTGTATGGGGACAGAGGTTGAAAAGGAATTGTGCATGCGCTGGATAAGCTTGTTTATGCTTAGAGACTCAGGACCAATACCTTCTAAAGGAGAAAGCAATCCTCCCAGCACATGATAGAGACCTCTGTATTCTCTAGATGTTTCAATAGTGAATACGTCTTGTGGTTGTTCTACGACACAGATAATACTTCGATCGCGGGAAGTATCTAGACAAATCTGGCAAATATCAGTTTCAGCATAAGAACCGCATTCGGAGCAAAAACGCACAGTACTACGCAACAGTAGAATGCTTTCAGCAAGGGCTTCGCTGAAAGAGATATCGGATTTTAGTAGAGCATATGAAATTCTAAGAGCGCTCTTTCGTCCAATTCCCGGCAATCTTGTGAGAATTGAAACGAGATCTTCGATTGATTTCATAATCATGTCCTTTTTGCTTGCTTATCTTATAAATCTCAGAAATCATCAAGCTCTGTCCCCAAAGCTGTCCCCAAAGCTTGCCAAAGCTCATCAAAGCCTAAAGGCCAGCAAAGTCCAGATTAGAACATGGAGAAGCGAGCGAGAGAGAAATCAGCGCATGAAATTCAAGAAGAGACTTAAACCTCCGTCCCCTTGAAATTGCCAATAAAGTCTCCAAATGGAATGCCAGTACTCAATTCTCCTAACGAGCCAGCTAATTCTTTTTGGATGGCTTCTCTAATCTTTTCCGTAGCATTATGATGGGCTGCCCGAATGAGATCCTGAAGCAACGGTATATCTTTTAAATCCGAAAGCTCAACAGAGATTAGGCATTCAAGCAATTCCATGTTTCCTGATAGAGTAATTTTGACCATGCCGCCACCAGCCTGTCCTGTCGCTCGAATCGAGTTCATTTTTTTTTGCATTTCTTCAGCCTGCATTTTTAATGCTTGTGGATTCTTTAGCATGTCGAAAATATTCGTAAGATCCATGTAACCTCCAATTTATTCCTTATAAATCTAGATCTCTTCATCCTGTATATCAGTGAATTCTTCAGACTGATTAGAGAGCTCAGATGAATATGAGGTATTCCTTGATAGATTAAAAGCAAAGGACGATTTTTCGGGATTAGAAGGCTCATAAGAGAGCTTTGTTCCTATGACCGCACCCTTGAAAACCTTGCATACAACATCGATAACATGAGCTTCCGATTCCTTAGGCTTGTTTTGTTCTAGGTTATCTGAGAATTGAATCTGATTAGCGCTCGTTATTTTCTCGTCATTATCTGAACGCCCTGTTTGCTGTGTATCGAAAGTATGCTCAAGAGAGTCAGGACTAACCTCCTTCTCACCTATTATCTCTATATTTTCCTGTAATGAAGGGTTTGATTTTTGGGGGGTTCTTTCATTGGCAACTTTTTTCTGATCAATTTCTCCTTGAATAGTTTCACAATCATGAGGGACAGGAGTCTGTGATCGTGGTTCGTTTGATTTGGTTTTTGGCTGTAACTGGGGACGGAGGTTGCAATTTTCGCTATTCTCGCTGCTCTCTTGCCCTGATAAATACCGTACTTCAATGGCACATGGTTTTCCCAGCACTTGGGCAGCTGTCTCCATGATGAGAGCTTCAAATCGCAAAAGGATGTCCATCTCAACCCGATTTGAAACAGGGATGATTAGGCCATTATGTTTAGATTGCCATTCTGCTGATTTATCTAGAGCCGACGCCAGGAAGAGGTTCTGATTTCGCAATTTGCCAATGATTTTCTTTCTTAATTCGGACAATAGTATTTGTCTATCGGAAGATTCGTTATTTGTCGTTTTGTTTATTAATAATTCTGAAGATTTGTTTTCGTTCAAGCTTAAAGCATGCATTTCATTAGTTTTAAAGGTCCGCTGAATGTTATGGAGCATGTCAAATAACTCATGCGGACTAATGTATGATGAGAGGTGGCACAATTTAGCAATAGCCAATTCGACTTCGTGTCGTGGTTCTATGCTTTCCTTAAGATGTCGATATGCATCGAGAAGTAGAGCAATAGAATACTCGACTTGGGATTTCGAGAGAGATTCGATAACTATAGGCTCGAAAGCTGCACGAGGCGCAATTATTAAGTCCTCTTTCTTAATGTCGTTCATTATAAGCAGAACAGAACGGCAGTAATTTACAGCATCTGTCAAGAGTTGTTCTGGAGATACACCCTGCATAAGAATTTCATCTAGAATAACGAATGCCTCCTTGGAGTTTCCTTTTATGATTGCTCGAAAAAGGGCATTGAGAGAGTCGAGCCCTACTAATCCCAGTGTTTCTCTGATATTTTGGGCAGTGATTTTTGTACCAGAAAAAGAAGCAATTTGATCAAAAAGAGTATAAGCATCGCGGATAGAGCCAGCAGCTTCTCGAGCTATCCACAATAGTGCCTCTTCTTCCGCTTCGATACCTGTCTCTAAAGCGACTTGCTTTAAAAGTTCAAAAATAATATCTACCGAAATCAGTCTGAAATTGAATTGCTGGCATCGGCTTTTTAT
>JAAYWE010000274.1 GCA_012516755.1 Treponema sp. | reverse complement strand
TTCACACGCCTAATGAGAGATCCACTCTTTGATTTCTATGACCCTAAAGAAAGCTTCGAGCTTGGAGGGTCAAAAACTATAAGAACAGGAAATGACATTACGATAGCTGCTTATGGTGATATGGTAATTCAGGCTCTTCAGGCTGCAGAATTGCTTTCTCATAAAGGCATCGAAGCGGAAGTAATCGACTTCTATTCAATCAAGCCATGGGACAAGGCAGCGCTTGAAAATTCGCTTTCTAAGACAAATGCTCTCTTAGTAGCAGAAAACCATCAGCGCCGAAATGGTTTTGGCTACGAACTTGCGGTTTGGTGCCTTGAAAATAAACCTGTTCCCATATCCTTGATAGGATTAGACGATACATTTGGAGAAAGCGGAGCTTATCTAAAGACCCTGAGGAAATTTGGCATGGATGCGGACGCCATAGCCGAAAAAGCGGAACAATTGGTAAGTCGGAAGAAAATGTTAAGATAACATGATGCGTTTCCTTCTTTATCATTTTATCATCCCGATCCAATGCTAAGATGCGCTTCTTGTAATCCTAAGAGCTAATAGTATTTAGCCTCTTAATTGATGCTCATAAGAACATGCCGGAGCTCAGCTTTCTTGGCCACGATCCATCAACATCACTTTGCAATTGATTTTGAGCCATAGGTTAGCCCAGCCGTTATCTCAAGGCACGTGCCATCAAAAGCCTCATTTTCAATGATCATGCTAATCGCGTGTGCAATCTCTTCCGGTTCAATAAGTCTTCCTATATGTACGTCCTTCAGAATATCGGCTAGAGCATCTTGATTCATTCCTTTGACCATAGGAGTACCGACATAGCCTGGAGCAATGCTCATAACGCGAATTCCCTTAATTCCTTTCATCTGAAATTCACCAACGAGGATTTTTGGCCAGATTGCGACGGCTGCTTTTGTAGAAGCATAATTCATCTGTCCTACCTGGCCTAGCTTATTGATACTTGATATGGTAAAAAGCACACCTGTCCATTTATTATCTACCATTCGGCGCGCGGCTTCCCGCAATGTAATAAAGGAGCCGATTAGATTCACTTCGACAACCGATCGAAACTGATCGGTTTCCATAACTCGCTTGACTTTACCTGTCTCTCTATCGGTGTTTATCATGACTCCATCGCGAATTATTCCGGCACAAGGCACTACAACGTTGATTGCTCCAAATTTCGAGATAGCGAAATCCATGAGCGCTGCCACTTCAGCATCTTTGGTTACATCGGTCTTTAGGCCAGCGGCACTTCCTCCAGCTGTTTCGATGTCTTTAACCGCTTTCTCGATGCTTTCTTGAACAATATCGCCGATGACTATCTTCGCACCCAAAGAGGCAAGATATTTGGAAACCGCTTCGCCAATACCGCTCGCGCCACCGGTAATCACAGCAACTACCTCGTCTAGTTTCATGCTAATTTCCCTCCCTTGCTAACAGTAACTCTTGATGAAAATGAGATAATATCGTTATGCAAAATTCATAAAGCCTAAATTAGTCTTTTCTCAAGACAGTAACGCAATTCGTTACAGCAGAACCTCCAATATTAAAAGTCACACCAACTGACGACTGCTTCTTGGTGAGTGTCGCGCCAATGGGCTGACCAATGAGCTGTTTATAAATAAGCGCATGCATTGAGACACCGGTTGCACCGACTGGATGGCCTTTTGCTTTTAGGCCTCCAGAAAGATTGATAGCGCAGTTTTCATCATCTCGAGTAAAGCGACCTTCTAGGTAGTCATATCCAGAACGGCCATCTGCAGATAGGCCAAGTGCTTCGGTGCACAAAAGCTGATTGATTGTAAAGCAATCGTGAACTTCCGTAATATCGACATCATCAATGGTGATACCCGCTTCCGCAAATGCTATCTGTACAGCTTTTTTGCCCGCAATAAGTTCGTACATGTTCGTGCGCCCGGACAAGGGTAGGCGTTCGTTTACATGCCCTATGCCTGCTATTCTCACTGCCTTTGAAGATTTCGCGAGCGATATATCATTGCGCACCAATATCACCGCTGCTGCTCCATCGGTAACAAGCGAACAATCGTGCAGCCTCAAGGGCTCGGCAATTATGGGGTTTTTATCATCTGGAAGCGCTAGAATAGCGTCTGCGCTAGTAAGGCCTAGACGATCAGCCAAGGCACCCTTGCCAAAGTGTGCAAGTGGATTGTCGATTCCATTACGGTAATTAAGCGCTGATACGGTCGCGAATATCTGTGCAAGCTGGGAGGAATTGAAGCCATAGTGTTCCGAATAGCCTCTTGCATACTCAGCAAACAGACCGGGGAAAGTATAACCCAAAGCTCCCTCTTCAGGCCAATACGAACAAGTGGCTAATGCATGAGTCACGCCCTTTGTATCGAGAAGGTTCATCTTCTCTACGCCGATTACAAGAGCGATCTTCGCTCTCCCCGCCTCAAGGGCATAAAGTGCATTATAGAGAGCAACGGAACCTGAGGCACAAGCGTCTTCGCATCGATTCATTGGTTTATAACGCAATCCATCAGGATCGATCTCAGTAGCATATGCAGCCAGGTGTTCCTGATTGGCAAAAAGGCCTGGAGCACAAGACCCAAGCCATACACCATCGATATCGTGGCTATCGATATTCGCATCTGCGAGTGCTCCTTTGCCAGCTTCTAATATGAGATCGTAGATCGATTTGAGATCCGTGATTTCTCCCGTCTCTTTGTTCTTTTTGACAAAATTACCAAATTGCGAATTATATGCACCAATTATACTTACATTAGTCATACTGATTTTCCTTCCGTTGCGGCTCTGTGATATTCGCTTGCATTTTTCCGGTAAAGATATTGACGACAGCAAATAATTGCATAATGCAGCACTATGTCATTTTATTCCCGCAAGGAATTCTTGAAGAATCTCTTGAAATAGTGCCGGGTCTTCAACTATCACCGAATGCCCTATGCCATCCAGTGTCACAAGCTTAGCTTTTGAATAGGCGCGGGCAGTCTGTTGTGCCATTTCATCAGTAATGAGCCCATCTAGCGCACCTCGAATTACAAGAACGCTTCCTCGATATTCAGAGCATCTTGAGCTGATGTCGAAATGCGACAGTGCTTCTGCATTCCCGATCCAAGCTTGTGGCGCCATGAGCTGCGCCTCATCTACAAGCTTTTGGAAAAATGCTTCTTCTTTTAATGTAGGTACAACGGCTCTTAGTGCTTGTTCAAGCACTTTTCTATTTGTTCGCATGAGCTGGATAAAAGGATGGTGGTCTTTTGGGGTGACAAGGCCCGTAGGCGCTCCCGAATCTATAAGCACCATTGCCTTGACTAGATCCGGATGGTTGATCGCAAGCATCTGGACCACACAGCCCCCTAATGAATGACCCACCACAACGGCATCCTTGATGCCCTTAACATCCATAAAGCCTGCTATCGACTCAGAATAGCGATCAATGGTGATCTCCTCATCAAAGGGCGATGAACGCCCAAAACATGGCATATCTGGCGCTAACCCATGGTAGCCAGGTATATTGATTACGCGTTCATACCACAATGATGAAGCTGTATTCCCATGCACAAAGACAATGGGCTTTCCTGTTCCCATTTCCATGTAGTACATGGAAAGAAGTCCTACAGAGACGAAATCAGTTTCCATATTTCCTCCATAGTGGATTCAGTCGGCTCATTTACCCGAGCGTGGCTGATGTTTTAATTGATACCCTGAAGACACTGACATATTTTAATAAATCCAGAGATCATTCTGATGGGAGTGTCGACCTCCCTGCTTATCTCGCCATAAAAATATCGCCATACGAGGTTTTCTGAGTTGAGGGTAAGCAAAGATAGTCCTCTTGCTCTTTCGCTATGCATCTGGCCTTGAAAGTCGTTGCAGAGGCAAGGAGTACATGGGGGAAGTATCCCAATAAGAGACCTCCAATGAGAGATCGACATCGCAATACCATCGAGAAAGATAATTGGAACCCCAGATAACAATTCGACTTGTTTACCAAAAAACCCGAAGGCTATCTTGATTCCATTCATCTTTTGCCTTGCCATTAAATGCCCCTAGATCCCCAAATATGATTTGATAACATGAGGGTTTGTCATAAGACCCTTGGCGGTATCCTCGAGCACAATTCGCCCATTTTCTAAGACATAACCTCGATCTATAGCACGCAAACTTTCTCGCACGTTCTGCTCTGTAATCAATATGGAAACCGAAGTTTTGAGTGCCTTAAGAACCTCAAACACTTCGGCGACAATCGAAGGCTGTAAACCCAGCGACGGTTCATCCAAAATTAGGAGTCTGGGTTTCGACATGAGCGCTCTCCCTATAGCAAGCATGCGTTGTTGACCGCCTGAAAGAGTACCCGCTATCTGCGCATGGCGCTCTTTCAGAATAGGAAATAGCTGGTAGACTTTTTCCAGTTGTGATGGAATGTCGTTCTTTGCATGAGCAATATAGACTGCGCCGAGTATAAGGTTGTCCTCGACGGACATGCCAGGAAAAAGTTCTCTCTCCTGAGGCACGAGAGCTACGCCCATTCTTGCGATATTATGGGTCTCCTGGCCAGCGATTTCTTTGCCTTCTAATGTTATGCTCCCCTTCCAGGGCTTCAGCATACCCATAATAGCGCTTATCAAGGTCGTCTTGCCTGCGCCGTTAGGACCAAAAAGGCCCACCGATTCCGAACCGACTGCAAAATCGATCCCTTGCAGAACTTTTATTCGGCCATAACCACATTCAAGATTTTGTAGTTTCAGCATCGGTGGCTCCTCCTAGGTAGGCTTCTATGACACGCGGATTTTTGGATATATCCTCGTATTTGCCTTCAGCGATGATTTCTCCAGCTTCCATAACCATGACGCGATGGGTGAGCTCACGGATTACACCCATCACATGCTCGATAACGCCAATAGCAACATTTCGCTCGCGCGCAAGTTTATGCACCACGGCAATGATGTCTTTTGTCTCTTCTGTATTCAGACCAGCCATCACCTCATCCAAAAAGAGCACCTCTGGTTCGTTTGCAAGCGCACGGGCGATTTCCATTTTCTTTATTTCGAGGATCGTCAGGCGACTTGTATCCCTATCTACATCGCGCAAACTTAGTTCATCGCAGAGTCCTAGAGCTATTATGCGAGCTTCTTTAAGGCTATGCCCTTTCGCAAATATCGATCCTACCATGATATTCTCTATCATCGTAAGGTTTTCAAGAGGATGGATAAGCTGGTAAGTTCTTGCAATACCGAGCCTTGCCCTTTCATGGGCTGGCATGTAGGTGATGTCTTTCCCTTTGAATTCGATAACTCCTTCGCTTGGCATAATGATTCCGGATATGAGGTTGATAAATGTCGTCTTTCCAGCGCCATTTGGGCCAATAATTCCTAAAATCTCGCCTTCTTCCATGCTAAACGACACGTTGTTCACAGCAACGAGGCCTAGAAAACGCTTGGTGATGTTTTTCGTTGTGAGTCTTATCATGCCTTCCCTCTCTCTGCATTTTTGGGACTCTGTCGAACAAGCTGTTTGAGCCCCCGAGGCATAAAGAGAATTACAATTATGATCATGATGCCATAGACAACAAGATGGCCATATGGAATTTTCAATTTGAGCCATTCAGATACAATACCAAGCAAAAGGGCACCAAGGACTGGACCAGTAGTACTGTAGATACCGCCTAGCAATGCCATAGCAATAGGCAAAAGCATGAAATCAGCAGAAAACACTGTATCTGGTGTTGCAAATCCATAAGATTGTACAAAGATGCCACCAAGCAGGCCCTGGATTGCGGAGGTGACCACGAAAGCCAGGAGCAGCCATTTGAAGATATCTACTCCGGAAGACTGTGCAGAAATCTCGTTGTTGCGTATTGCGGTGATAGCAAAATGGATCTTGCTGTTTTCGAACCAATATGATCCAGCAAGAGAGATACACAGACCGGTAAGCGTGAGCCAATACAGTCTATTGGCATTTCCCCCAAAGATGACTCCCTGCATGACTATGCCTTCTGGCCCCCCGGTAAAATCATGCATATTTTGAAGTATGATCCGGAAGATTTCACCCAGCGCAAGCGTCACAATCGAAAAATACATCGCTCTGAGGCGCAAAATAAGCAAACCGATAGCAAATGCTATAAGCCCGGAGAAAACTGCCGCGAATAGAATCGAAAGCCATGATGGAATACCAGCATGTACGACACTCAAGATCGATGCGTACGCACCTAGCCCAAAGAATCCTGCAATGCCAAAAGACACCTGCCCGGAGCGAAGCAACATATCCCAGCTAATTGCGAGTGCCATATACATCATTATGTTACGGCCAACTTGAAGCGGATAATCCCCAGCGAAAAAAGGAAGCATTATTGCCATTATCCCAAAAACCAATGCGACCATCTTTGATGCGTTGCGCTTCATGATTTCCTTCCTTTCAATGAACGACTCATGATGACCACAATGATCAAAACAAAGAAGACAATTTCAGCCCAGTCACGCGTACCGCGAAAAGCCCGGAGAAAGCTCTCTGCAACCCCTAGAAGAACACTTGCGCCTAGAATTCCAGGTATATTCCCGATTCCAGCCATGGCAATAAGGCAAAAGCTCTTCATAGTAAAAGGAGAGCCAACTGCAGGGAAAATTGCTGATTTAGTAAGGAATAATGCTCCCATCGCCCCCACGAGGGCAGTGGCAATTGCGAATACCAATCCATATGTCCGGTAGACATCAATACCAACTATCGCTGCTCCTTTTGTATTCTGGCCAACGGCAAGAGCAGCTTTACCAGTATTTGTCTTTGTCAGGAAATATTGCAGGCCGTACGCGAAGGCTATCGCAACTGGCACGAAGACAAAGGACCATATCCCAAAAGTAAGATTACCAATGGTCATCGAGGCAGATACATAATCGAGTGGAATTTTATAGGTCTGCGAAGTAAAGATAAGATTGATGATCTGAGTGAATGCGATGGCAAGCCCAAATGTTAAAATGAGCTGATTGAGCTCGGGGGCTTTTAGCGCCTTGCGAATTGTAAGCTGAAAAATGACCCAACCAAACAGCGAAGTTACAGCTGCAGTAGGAATTATCGCCATAAGAGGATCCATGCCAAAAGCCTTGCATGCATTGTACGCAGCATAGGCTGCGAGCATCATAAATTCGCCATGAGCAAGGTTTACAATATGAACAATGCCGAGCACGAGACCCATGGGAATCGCAATAGCCGCATAGAGCCCTGCGGATTGCAGTCCATAGATGAGCACGGTTGGTTTCCACAATATTAGAGCAATCGCCACTGCAGCAATAATTGCGGCGCGGATCGAATTACTTCGTTGTTTTGCTTTCATCTTTTCCGCCTGTTTTTCAAAAGTTACCGCCGCGTAGGGGGTACAATAGGTCCCTTATGGCGGCGGGGCTTTAGACTACGATTTCAAGCCTGATTTAAATGGCTATTTCCACGCGGGGAATGGGTAGACAGGCTCTGTCGTCTGTGCCTCAAATGGCCAGATTACTTCTTGTTCGCCATTCTGCCACTGAAGTATTTTCTGCCGCGTAATGCCTTGATGCTTGATGATCTCAGATGGCTTAAACGTTATTGTTTCTCCCAGTGTAGATGCATATTTAGTCTGTTCAAGCGCCTTCATTAGAGAAGAAGGATCTGTAGTACCAGCAGCCTTGATACCATTAGCAAGGATAAAGATTGCATCGTAAGCAAGGGGCGCAAAATAGGTTGCAGGTTCTTCTTTATATTTAGCAATGTAATTTTTGTAGAACTTCTCACTGACTGGGTTGGTCTTGTTCATCGATGGAGCCCACATGCCATAGAGCCAAACATTATTCGCAAGCTTGGATTTTCCGAAATCGATAGGCCAACCGGGAGGAGCTCCAAGGTAGATTGGTGGCGCAAAATTCATGGCTTTTGCTTGCTCGAGCATTGGAAGTGCATCTGCATCGTAACCTGCCCAGAGATAGAAATCTGGCTTAAAGGCTTTTGCTGCCTCGAGCACAGCGGTATAATCGCCGCCACCCAGAAGTGCACTCTTAAAAGAAGCACCATCCACGATATAATCGCTCTTTCCAAATAGCTCCTTTGTCGCATCCCATGAGGATTTTCCGAAAGCTCCCTCTTCATAAGCTAGAAATATCTTCTTTATTTTGATCTTCGAATATTTCTGCTGAATGGCAGTCCATCCTTCGACATAGGAAGCTCCCTGGTTGTAGTCCCATGGATGAAGATGGAAATAAAAATCCGACCCCGGGCTGGGACCAAGCGCTTTTTCAACAGCATTGCCTGCGGCACCAGTAGCCATGACAATCTTTCCATATTTCTTATAGGTGGGCACCTTGCCCATCTCTGCGCCAGATGCCATGCCACCGACAAAGACTTCGACCTTATCGACAGTGGCAAGCTTTTCTACCGCTGCGGCAGCCTTATCGGCTTTACCTTCATCATCTACCACAATAAGTTCGAGCTTTTTGCCCAAAACGCCGCCTGAAGCATTTATCTCTTCTATTGCCATTTGCGCGGCTGCGCTTCCTTGTTTGCCCGTGATATCAGCCAGCGTCCAAATGCCACCGATTTTTATGGTGCCTTGCGCAAAGGCACTGCCCGCAAAAACAGCAAACACTGCCAATACTAAACACATTCGTTTCATGAATGCCTCCTTATACCGCATTTCAATACTGCGGCAATTTTAACCGGCGCGGATAAACCCGCCCGGAAGTAACCGGATCCATTGGCCAGATTGTAATAGATCACTCTTTATAGGGACCCCATTGCATAACCGTGCTCGCCCACACAAAACCGAGTCCCGCCCCTACCATAGCGATACGGCTTCCGTTTCTAATCTTTCCCGACTCCAACCCCAGCTTTATTGACAGAAGCTGGTCGTTTTGTCCCAGATGCCCGTACTCATCAAGATAGGTCGACTGATCTTCTTTAAGACCTAGCTCCTGAAGCGCTGCCAGGTGCGCACTTCGCTTGAAATGCAGAATGGCAAGATAATCGATCTCATCCTCTTTGAAGCCACTTTTCCTCATTGCTTCGTGAATAACAGCATAAAAATTGGGCATTGTGACATCGTTTAGTTTCTGCTTGAAGGCCTTCTCGTCGGGTACTTTAAAAGATGCATTATGGACATCTTCTGGATTCGGCGGCCATGCTTTTGAACCGAGTACTGGCACGATACACATCTCTGAAAGCGAGCCATCTCCTCTAAATGCGGACCCTAATATAGCGTTGTGCCCAAAGTTCTTTTTGAGAACACAAGCTGATCCAGCCGAACCAATATCCATCATGAATCGGGTTGGAGGATATGAAAGATCGATGAGGTCGTTATTTCTATATCCAGAAACGAGAAGCACCGTATTCAGATCATCCCGCCCCAGCATGAGCGACTTAGCGACATCGAGAGCCGCCATCATGGAGCCACACATCGCCTCCATATCAAAACTCCATGCCCGAAACGCACCAAGCTGATATGCCACATAGAGCCCAGCTAACCAACAAGGGTAGTCTTTATGCTGAGCACCGCACCAAATCACCAAATCGATATCCTCGGGTTTTACCTTAGCGTCTTCGAGCGCTGCTTCCGCAGCTTTTAAGCCCATATAGCTTGTTGTTTCCGCTGGATTGGCAATAGGTTTCTTTTTAATTCCGAATTTCAAGGCAATTACATCTTCAGGTACCGAGGTAGCCTTTGCGAGATCTGCGGCAGTTGCAAAATGTTGTGGTAAATAGAGTCCAATACCCGCCATTCCGATATGCATCATACGCTCCTAAGAAAATGTATTTGCATCTGTAAGAGCTGAATCACCTCTTACAATATTGTGTGTCACTTTTTCTAATCCGTCAAGGGCAAAAATGATAATTCTCTGTAGATATCATCGATATGTCTATGATGATTACTTTATTTATTGTTTATATCATCAAATAGATGTCATAACCGGAAATCTGCCTAATTTTTCGATATTTGATAAATTTCGCTTGCATAGAGGCATAAACGAGAGTATACTCAAATGTAGTAAGATGTGAATCGCTTCTTACCAGAGGCCATGTGAATGAGTGCAGATACACGTCAAGCGCTCATCGATAGCGCTATCTCTCTTTTCTCCACAAAATGGTATGCCACCGTCTCTGTTGCAGAGATATGTCGAAAGGCAAGACTCTCCAATGGAGCATTCTATAGGCATTTTCATAGCAAAGAAGAGATTTTTTGTACAATTCTCGATTATGTAGTAGATCAAATCGAAAAAAATCTAGAGGTTTTGCGGTACCATGCGCCCCAGGATAAAACCAGGAGCTTTGTCACAATCATCTACGATTTTTCTCAAGAGCATACTGCTCTTGTACGGGTATTCAGAGAAGGGCAATACCGACTTTTCGAATATGAACGCAAGCTTAAGAGCGTCTACGAAAGAGCTTTTGAATTCGTTTATTCCAGGCATCCGACCACTGCAGAATACCTCTTTGCAGTTGCAGGATTGAGATTTGCAAGCATCCGTGCTGCAATGCATCAGCTTCCTGTGAGTACCGACGAGCTTGTTTCTATTCTGGAAAATGGCGTTTTCGAGCCGCAGCCAATCGATTTAGATAGGGTGTTTTCAACCTCAATTACTCCACTCTCCATAGAGCTGTTGCCAGATACGCGCAAACGTCTGCTCTCAGAAGGTCGAGCGCTTTTTGGCCAAAAGGGCTATTTTGAAACCAACATACAAGAAGTGACATCAAACGCCGGGCTCGCTATTGGCTCATTTTATCGCTACTTCGACAGCAAAGAATCATTTTACCGACAAGTGATTCGAGATGTAGGCAAAGATGTACGCCATTTTATAAGCATAAACCTTGGCAAAGAAATCAATCGTGTAGAACGAGAGTTGCGAGGTTTATGGCTCTTTATTTTGTTTCTTTCAATGGATCAACATTGCTACAACATAGTACGCGAAGCGGAATTCGTACTTCCAGATGAGGTACGAGATTACTATGATGCTTTCCACAACGGCTATGTAAAGCGGGATGATAAATCAAGCAAGCATAGCAGTCCAACTTATATCGAATTCATGATAGGCATTGCACACTATTTGGGCATAGAAGTCATTTTCAACAAATCTCCTGAAATCGCTCGCAACACAATTGAAGAAATCGGGAACTTCTATATGCATGGATTAGGCTAGGTTTATGCGGAAATAATCTTCTTAATTAAGGAAGGATTATATGGCAAAAGCAGTGATTGTTGGCACAGGAATCTATGTGCCTGGTGCCCCTATTGACAACAAGACTGTCATGAAATTGACAGGTATTGAGTTCGATGCAGCCCGTCATGAACAAAAGATAGGCATCAAGCAAAGACATATCTCCCGTCTCTCTGGTCTGCAGGAGACAACCGCTGATTTTGCAGAAAAAGCAGCCCGAGATGCGCTTAAAGCTGCCAAAATTGACGCAGAGGATATTGGGCTTTTCATCGTGGCAACCGATACTCCTGAACATATCTCCCCTGCTACAAGCATTATTGTTCAAGGCCGACTACAAGGAGGGCAGACATACGCAAAGAGCTTCGATCTTGGCGCTTCCTGTGCAAGCTTTGTCGAAGCCCTTGATGTAGCAGCGCGGAATCTAATGACCGATACTTCTGTCCACTATGCGTTGGTCATTGGCGTATACAATATGCCTGCCTTCATTAGAGACGATGATTCTTTTGGATGGTCGATTTTCGCTGATGGAGCAGGAGCGGTGGTGCTCGAAAGGCAAGAGGAAAGCAATTCAGGCTACATTGACGGCACATTTATCACTGATGGAACTCAGTGGAATTTCCTGGGTGTCTATGCAGGTGGAACGCGATTTCCAATCACGCATGAGCGGCTTAATAAAGGCGAGTATGGCCTTCAGCTCCTGCAAAAAATGCCGGGCGACCGTAATATAAAACTTTGGCCACCCCTGATCCAGCACCTACTCGATAAGGTCCACTTGCCCCAATCCGAAGTGGATCATTACCTCTTCACCCAGATTAATAAATCGGTTATCGAACAGGTTATGGAGATCCTTGGGGAGCCAATCGAAAAAACGACAATGGTGATGGATCGGTATGGCTACACAGGTTCGGGATGTATTCCCATGGCTATGCATGTCGGTTTACAAGAAGGCCGCATCAAAAAAGGCGACCTCGTCGTCCTTGTAGCCTCGGGTGCGGGTCTTGCAGTGGGTGCGTCGCTTCTGAGGATATGAGTCTTTCATAGCCCGCGATTGAGTCGTAGCCCAAGCGCTATGGATCAGATCCATAGCACAGCAAACGCATGGGCAGCTAAGAATATGGAGGTTTTATGAATTCGCAAGATGAATACAATCGGAAGCTCATTTCGATTCCCGAAGCTGTTTCAAAAATCAAAAGCAACGACAACATCGTTGTAGCAATGTGCGCATCAGAGCCACAAGGCAGCATGATGCAATTCCATACAGTCGCTGATAAAGTGCAAAATGTTAGGGTTTTTTCCTGCTTAACTCTTAAGCCTTACGATTTCTATATGAAGCCGGAAATGAAGGGTCATTTCGAACTGGCAAGCTGGTTTCATGCTCCAGGACCAAGAGCTGCCCTTAAAGCCAATGTAGGAACTGTAACTTATGTGCCCAATATGCTCCATCGTGCGGCAGCGGATTTTATCTATGCACGCAAGCCAAATATTTTCTGGGGAACCTGTACACCTCCAGACAAGCATGGGTTTGTGTCGCTTTCTCTGGGTATTACCTATGAAAAAGACATTCTGGAGGCCTCTGATCTAGTTATCCTGGAAGTCAATCCACGCTTGCCACGTACCTTTGGCGATACTCATCTTCATACTTCTGAAGTTGATTATTTCGTGGAGTGCGATCAACCAGTCCCTGAACAGCCCTCTCCGCAACCAAACGAATTGGACCTCACTATAGGGAATTATATCGGCGACCTCATCGAAAATGGTTCGACAATCCAGCTTGGAATTGGCGGTATTCCGAATGCTGCTGCGCTTGCCTTAGAGCACAAGAAGGATCTGGGCGTCCATACGGAAATGATTGTCGATTCGATGATGGAGCTTTATGAGATGGGCGTAATCACAAATAGCGAAAAAGCATTTCATAAAGGAAAATTCGTAGCAACTTTCTCAATGGGTTCGCGCAAGCTCTATGACTGGCTCGATGACAATGTTGCCGTGGAATTCATGCGCGGAAGTTGGGTTAATCACCCTTCTATACTTGCGCAGAATTCAAAAATGGTATCGATCAATACATGCCTTACTGTCGATCTAACCGGCCAGGTGGGTAGCGAAAGCCTGGGGCCTGTGCAATATTCCGGAACAGGCGGCCAAACAGACACAGCAGAAGGCGCAGCTGAAGGTTTCGATGGAAAAGGGAAAAGTATTATAGCCTGCTACAGCACCGCAAAACATGATAGCATCTCGACTATTGTGCCCACCTTGATGGAAGGTACAGCAGTTACTCTGCACCGAAGCCTTACGGACTATGTGGTTACTGAATATGGAATCGCAAGCCTGCGTGGCAAGACCCTCCGAGAGCGAGCGCGAGAACTCATTTCGGTGGCGCACCCTAAATTTAGGGAAGAGCTAACCTGGAAGGCAAAAGAGCTCGGTTGGCTCTAAGTAGGGGCTTCTGAAAAATCACAAAAGCATTGTAATATAAGAGAATATATGCTAAAGTAATTCCATAGAGGGCACGAAAAACGAGAGGAAAGGCTTAGAATCCATGCACTTGAAAGGGAAAACATGTACCGACTACCAGAAAAAGCACCTGAATTTGAGAAATTCGACATGGCATTGATTTTTCTAGGCAGTCGCTCACTACCCAGGAGATTCGCCACCTCTTAGCCCAGACAAAGCAAAGAACCTAGGAGACGCACTACAGTCTATATCATGATGACATTCTCACTATTCATTATAGTATAATGATTTATAACATCTTTTTAGGATACCAACTGTAAAAGTTAGGAGCCAGCATTCACCTGATCTGTACAATTCCCCTTGTTTCTTCGGTGGAAATCAGACATACAGCTACCACTTACAAACAAGTGGAGACGTTTTGTCTGGAGTCTAAAATAAAAGAACTACCTGAAGAGATTTTCCGCAAGCACGGTGGCCAGCTTCGAATGAGTGAGGCTATCAAGCAAGGCATTACTCGGTATATGCTCTATTCTCTCAAAGATAGCGGTGTCATCGAGCAGGCGAGCAGAGGCATCTACCGACTGGTTGACCTGCCTCCGATCAGCAATCCCGATCTGGTGACGGTTAGCCTTTGCTTCCCAAACGCCGTTATCTGTCTTGTCTTTGCACTGGCATATCATTATATCACAACTCAGATCCCGCACATTGTTTCCGTGGCTGTCTCAAGAGACTCACGGACATCTTCGCTCGACCATCCTCCCATTCAAGCATACAGATTCTCAAATGACGCATACGAGTCCGGCATCGAAGAGTACTCGATTAACGGAATTCCGATTAAGGTCTATAGCCCCGAAAAAACCCTGGCCGACTGCTTCAAATTCCACAACAAAATCGGAATGGACATAGTCCCGGAAGCACTGAAACTATATACGATACGAAAGGAGGCCAATCTCGGTGAACTGCTCAGATATGCCAAGATCTGCCGGGTCGAAAAGGTGATGCGACCGTATCTGGAGGCTACGGTATGACGCCTTCCAAGAACATACCCGCTGTCGCCGGAAATCGAAGCTTTCACTGGGCTTTTCATTTCGGCCAAACAGACCCAATGGGCAGCGTTCTGGAAAAGACTTGGGCAAAATCACGTTCCCGCTTCATTTGGTGAAGTCATGGCTCAAGTGGATGGATTCTTATCGCCCATCGTCACAACGCTTTCTTCCAGCAACTGCTCCAAACCCACAAAATGGACTGCGCCTGGTCCATGGGCTCGAAGTGGCATCGGGTAGACGAATGTTCTCGAGGTTGTTAGTGCCGTTTACGTATATGTAGTTATGGAGTTTTTCCTTGGTAGAGTAGTCGGACTTCTTTCTATGATTCACAAATTGCTGAAGGAATCACCGCGCCCAGTTTTCTATGCGAAGCTCTTCAATCTGACAAAACTCTTGTTCATTGTTCGTTACCAGAATGCCATCATAAAATCTTACGATTGAAGCAATGAGTAGGTCATTAGGTCCAACGATTTTGCCCGTCTTTTCCATTTTTTCTCTGAGATCAGCATAGACACAAGTCACAGGATCATCAAAAGCCACGATTTCAAAAGGCTCGAGGAACATTTCGACCTTTTCAATATTCGATATTCTCTTTAGGCTTTTATAAGCGCCAAAAAGCAATTCCGCTTTCACGATTGAAGGAATTACAATCTCATTCGGCGGTATCGAGAGAATTTTCGATTTGATCGACTCGAATTTGCCGTTGAGAAAATAGATGCATGTGTTCGTATCGAGGTAATACATCAGAGCGCTTCTCTTTGGGTATCATACTCGAAGGATATTTCATTTGGTTCCACAAAGG
>JAAYWE010000273.1 GCA_012516755.1 Treponema sp. | reverse complement strand
TTCTAAGCAGCAGAGCTATGGAAGGCGAGCTTGCCTAGTCCGATGCGCCTTTTTTATTCTTTGCTGATGGCACTTGCCTCGCCAATGTCCGCTTGTAGCTGGCTTCTAAATGGCTTTGCATCGCAGCGAAAGATCCATCGGCATCATGGTCTGCGATAGCTTTGTAGATCAATTTGTGTTCTTCGAAAGCATGACGATGATCTTCGCTAGTCCGCGGTGCATCGTGGTAGGTCTTCTCAATCGATTCCATGATAATAGGAATGATTCGCATTATTACAGGATTACGCGTAGCTTCCGCAATGCTCCTATGGAAGTCGAGCTCTGCGTTTATCTCTACTTTATGCCGATAGACGACTTCTTCCATGGCTTTTACGCTTGCTGCTATCTTGGCGATATCACTGCTGTCGGCTTTCTGGGCGGCAAGGCGGGCTGCGCCTGGTTCTATTAGAAGGCGCGCCTCGATAATATCGAGACGGAGGTTGGGAGTGGTAATAAAATCCAAGCCGAGGGGATCCTGTGCAATACCCGGCACCTCCGTTACATATGTGCCTTTTCCTCGGCGTATCTCGATGATCCCCTGCGAGATGAGGATTTTAACGGCCTCTCTTATGGTGGGGCGCGAAACAGAAAAAAGGCTACAGAGTTCGAGTTCGTTGGGAAGCTTCTCACCAGGTTTCAGTTTCTCATCGCGGATGAGTTCCTTGATATGAGAAGCGACTTCCTGAGATCGCTGTTTTTTTGACGATAGATTGACGTACATAATTCCTCATCCTCGATAGAAGTGCCAAAAAGGATAGTAACCTAGATTATACTGCTTAAAATAAAATCAACAAGCTGTATTGACTTCAGCCAGATATAAGATATCATCAATTTTATGAAACAGAACGAAATAACTAGGCCAATCGAACTTTTGGATGACGAGGGGCATATCACCGAAGAGGGTTGGGCGCGACGCCCTTTCTGGCGCTATGACAGATCGCGGATAAAGGCACCATGGTATCGAATCAAGGAATGGGATTATTATTGTGTGCTCTCGCAGAAGCGTGGTTACGGCATTGCGTTTACCGTGTCGGATCTAGGTTATGCAGGGCTTTCGAGCATCGTATGGCTCGATTTTATAAATCGTACATTTACGCCTATCGATAGCTTGAAACTGCTTACGCTAGGCAAGCTCGGACATTCGCCAGTCCCAGAACGAGGAGATCTGCATTATAAAGATAAGAAACTCAGCATCTCTTACCTTATCGGAGATGGCGAAAGGCGTATTGTGGCGGAAAGCCCGAGTTTCGGCGAAGGGAAAGGACTCAAGTGCGATATAAGGCTCAAGCAGGATATGTCCGCAGACAGCATGAATATCGCCACATCCTGGAAGGAAAACCGACGAGCCTTCTATTACAATCACAAGGTAAATTGCATGCCAGCGCTCGGCGAAGTTATCATTGGTAACGAGACCTTCAAATTCGAACCAGAGGATTCCTTCGGTGTCTTGGATTGGGGGCGCGGCTACTGGACATATCGCAATCGCTGGTTCTGGGGCTCTGCCTCTGGTCTATACGAAGGTGTTCCTATCGGCTGGAATCTTGGATATGGATTTTCCGATAGGACTCCTGCTTCGGAGAACATGATTTTCTACAATGGCAGAGCCCATAAGCTCGAAGAGATAGAATTTCACATAGATCCAGTAAACTATCTTGCGCCCTGGAAGATCACCAGCAGCGACGGGCGCTTCGAGATGGATTTCGAGCCTGTGCTTAACCGCCATAGCAATTTTAAGGTTCTAATGCTCTCCTCGATACAGAATCAGCTTTTTGGATATTATTCTGGGCAACTTATCCTCGACGATGGACGGACATTGCATATAGACAAGATACTTGGGCTTGCAGAAGATGTTCTGAATCAATGGTGATTTAATTCCCAATTTATCGACGAATTTGCCCGATTACCTGACTGCCTGCCTGATAAGCTATCGGCCGAGAGGAGCTTCTTTACAGCATGAGAATAATTGCCGATCTTCATATACACTCTCGATTTTCTCGCGCCACCAGCCCCAAACTGACCTTGCCCTACATTGAACGCTGGGCTCGGATAAAGGGCATAAACCTTGTAGGGACAGGAGATTGCACACATCCGGCTTGGCTCAAGGAGCTAAATGAGCAACTTGAGCCTACAGAAGGCGGATTCTTTCGGCTAAGAGATTCTGTCAGGGAAGAATTCGACGCAAACAAAGCTCTGATGGAAGGGCTGCCTGATTCAAAACTATGGGCTGCTTGGAATGAGAGGCTGCAGCCCGGGCGGCCTTCTCAAGGTTCTGTGCGCTTTGTGCTGACCGGAGAAATAAGCACCATCTACACAAGAGATAGCAAAACCAGAAAAGTCCATCATGTCGTAATATTACCGGATCTAAAGGCTGCGGCTGCCTTTCAGGCGCGTCTCGCACGGATAGGAAACATCTCTTCCGACGGGCGACCCATACTTGGTATGGATTCGCGCGATCTCTTTGCTCTGCTTCTGGATGCCGATGAGCGCTCGATTCTCATACCCGCTCATATCTGGACACCATGGTTCTCCGCGCTGGGAGCGCGTTCGGGCTTCGATTCCATCGAAGAGTGCTATGGTGAGCTTAGCTCGCGAATTGGAGCAATAGAGACAGGTCTGTCTTCCAATCCACCGATGAACTGGGCTGTGAGCTCCTTGGATGAATTTGCCATTATATCCAATTCGGATGCTCATTCGCCAGAGAAGCTAGGCCGTGAAGCGACAATTATCGACATGGAAGAATCTTTCGCTAGCCTTTCCGAGGCACTCACAAGAAAAGAATCAGACTCAACGGAAACACATAGCAACGCTGCAGGACAGGCCGCAGCCTCAGCAACAAGAGCGGCCATAGATGCAGTTGCGGCAGCAACTACAGGGACGGTCCTGGGCACAATAGAATTTTTCCCCCAGGAAGGGAAATATCACTATGACGGTCATCGAGCCTGCAGAATTTTCCTCTCACCTCAGGAAAGTGCAAGGCTTAGTGGGCGCTGTCCTGTATGCGGCAAGCCCATTACACCAGGGGTCATGCGCCGTGTTACAGAGCTAGCCGATCGCCCAGTGGACGAAAATGCTCCCTGCCCTGCTGACTTTGAAGGCACAAATCGACGACCTTACTGGCAGTTAATACCCCTTCCTGAAATGCTAGCAGAACTACTCGGTACCGGAAGCGGTTCCAAAAAAGTCGCCGCCGCTTACCGCGAACTCCTAGAGCAAGCTGGCAGTGAGTTTGCCGTACTCATGGAAAAGAGCGAAAAAGAAATTGAAGCTATGCATATTGTTGGCCTATCAGGAGAGCTTCTCGCGCTGGCCATAGGACGAATGAGAGCTGGCAAAGTCTCGATAAAGCCTGGATACGATGGAGAATATGGGATAATCCACGTTTTTGCACCCGGAGAACGAATCCAGGCAAAAGCAGAACACAGCCTTTTCTTCGAAGAAAAGGCGTCTGCCGAGCCTTTTTGCAAAGAAACGCAGATCAACAATCAATTCGAAAAAACACTAGAGGAACAAAGCCAAGAGAGCAATCTAGCTGCGACCAGAACCTCTGTCCCTGAAAAGGACAAAGAAGACCAACCAAATCCTCACGAGAAGGAAAAAGAAAAAGCGCAAAATTCTTTTAAGCCTTCTAATAGTGATCGGAACGCCGATTCAGTCTTCCGGATCAGCCCAGAACAGAAAGCCGCTATCAATCACTATGGGGGACCAGCCCTTGTTGTAGCCGGGCCTGGCACAGGCAAGACTGCCATACTCGCCCTTCGTATCGCTCGCCTTGTAGGGCAAGGTATCGACCCGTCATCGATTCTCGCGATCACATTTACAAACAAAGCTGCAAGCGAACTTCGAAGGCGCATAGAAGAGTCCATGGGAACTGAGAAGGCGACGCAGATCAAGGCAAAGACATTCCATTCTTTTTGTCTTTCAGTCTTGAGAGAACATGCGGCCGAGGCCTCTCTTCCGCAGGACTTCGCGGTACTCGACGAAGAAGAAAGATCTTCCTTTTTAAAATCGGCACTTGAATCCGATCAAGATGGCAACGAGCAAAAAAAAGCCAGCGACTCGCTAGAGCCATTGCCTTCCAATATGCCAGGGCTCAATTTGCCTTCCGAGCCTCCATCTACAACTTCGCGTTCCCGCAAAATCAAGCGCCTTGCCTCATATATCGAAGAGCGCAAACGCTTTCTTCTTCTACCAGGCGATGAGATACCACGCCTTGGACCGTGCTCTCCCGCTGGTCTCGCAGAATTGGCTACCGAGCTCGGCTGCCCGCCATCTAATGGGCCCAAACCAGAGCTTGAGCTCGCATATGCTCGCTATCGCATCCTGCTCAAGCAGGCGCATGCCCTCGATTTCGATG
>JAAYWE010000272.1 GCA_012516755.1 Treponema sp. | reverse complement strand
TTCTCTCTGGCTTGTTTAAAGAGATCGCGAACTCGGGCGGCACCGACTCCAACGAACATTTCAACAAAATCAGCACCACTCATCTTGAAGAAAGGCACATTGGCCTCGCCCGCAACTGCCCTGGCTAACAAGGTTTTTCCTGTTCCCGGAGGCCCTACAAGGAGCACACCCTTGGGAATCTTCCCGCCGATTTCTGTATATTTTTGTGGATTTTTGAGAAAGTCGACAACTTCTACCAATTCAGCCTTAGCTTCATCGACTCCAGCGACATCCGCAAATCTCGTCTTTATGTCGCCTTCCGCAACAACTGTGGCTTTATTCTGTCCAAAGGCTAGCACATTCGAGTTAGATCCCATAAACCTACTCATAATAGTGCGCCATAAGAAAATCATTATTGCAAATGGAAGTATCCAATTGAGCAAGAGCGAGAGTATCGTGCTTCCTCCACGCGGAGACGCCGAATATACTACACCTTTTTCGTCAAGCAGCGAAGTGAATTCAGGATCGCTGACCGGAACAGTCTTATAGACAACACCTGGTTTTGCAGATGGTGGAAGAGGAGAAGACGGTTCCGAAGGACTGGGCTCTGTATAACCGGTATAATAGTTCACATCAATTTCCACTCTACGGATCTCGCCACTTCGAACCTTTTCCTTGAAGGCCGAATAAGGAACAAGAGTGGTATCGCTCTTGAAGAGAAAGTAATTGAAGAAAGAGACAGCCAAAAGTGCTATGAGCACATACCCTAAGGAAAACCTAAACTGAAAGCCTTCTGGCATTCCAGGCTTCTTCCGATTATTTGAATTCTTGTCAGTTTTCCTTTGTTGATCGAGTTTCCAGTTATTCTTGCCTTTCGATGGCATCATTATCTCCTCAAATAAATCGATGGCCTGTTTTAATTATAGAGCATTTGCATATCTCTCGTAAGCAGAAACGTTCACTATCTGAAAATATAATGATTTTCATTTTATTTGGCGAATATTCTATTTCACATTTCGGAATGTGGCTTAGGCATGTGGCTTTTAGCTCGATCTGTTCAAAAGTCGATGGACATGCTTGACCAGAAGGGATTGTTTTTTTATATTTCAACTCGGTTCTCTACCACAAATCATCCAGCATTTATTAGGAGGACATATTTATGGCCGTAAAACCCATTGGGGACAGAGTGCTTATCAAAATCAAAGAAAGCGAAGACAAGACAGCAGGAGGAATTATAATTCCGCAAACTGCTCAAGAGAAGACCCAAACAGGTATCGTCATTGCCGTTGGCACTGATGCGGACGCTATAAAGGTCAAGGTTGGCGACGAGGTAATGTACGATAAGTATGCCGGCACTCAGGTCAAGATCGAAGGTGTGGAACACCTCATCGTAAAGATGTCAGATATTCTTGCCGTCCTCGAATAGGAAAGCCTGCACCAGGCAAAAAAGAGGCTGTCCAATACGCTGGACAGCCTCTTTTTTGCAGTGAATACAATGAGCAGCCGCGATAAAGCCAATAAAGCCGGAGTATTTTACTCTTTCTATGGAGGGGTTCAGGAAGGCTTCAGGCGTTGCCTAGCAGGATAGAGACTACTTCTTCCTTAGTCCGGGCTTCGAGTAGCGCTTGGCGTTTTTCCTCGCTACGGAAAAGCATGCCTACTTCCGCAAGAAATTGGAGATGAGGACCGGTCTTGTCGATCGGCGATAAGGTCATGATGAAAATACGACACCCCTTTCGATCGAGGGCGTCAAAGTCCACTTCTTCCTTAGTTATGCCGACACAGGCAACCAATTCGTGTACAGCTGTTGTCTTACCATGAGGAATGGCAATACCATGTTTCATGCCAGTGCTCATACGATATTCGCGTTCCAGGACACTTTGAATCGTTTCTTCTTTATCCAGTACCTTTCCACTGTTTGATGCAAGATCTACAAGTTCTCTGATGATCTCTTCTTTGTTCCTGCCTTTGAGATCCAAAGAAATGAGTTCAGGCTTCAATATTTCCTTAAGGTCCATTATTCTATCCTAATTTGTGCTGTTGATGCCGTCAAGTATACCCCGCAAGACAAGTCTGTCGGAGGTCATATGAAATTCCGTGCTTTCTTGACGCTGCGCTGACCATTCAGTTCAGCAATAATCGATAAGGAGAACATCAACCAAGCAGTATCAAGAATTGTCGCACAGATTGAGAGCGGAAGAGCGATCGGTACCAAAAGACTAGCTCCATTTTGAAAACCCTGTCCAAAAAGCACACAAACAAGAGAAAGCATGACGATAATGTCGCTACGTAGAGCAGAAGCTCCCACAGTAACCGAAAGAGGCAGAAGCGCGAGCAATAGGATTATCTGGCCGGCAGTGGGATTATTCCTGGAATAAGACAAAAACATTGCTATAAACGAGCATGCAACAATAATTACACTGCCTACCCGACCACCGACAAGAACGAGAGGGAATACAACCGCATTAGTATCGCGCTTTATTCCTAAGCTTTCTGATACATGACGCAGAGCCGTGGCCGAAGAGATAAAGATACTCCCCGAGGCCGCGGCTGTGAGAAGCGGCCCCGACATCGCATAGAGAAGTATATAAGGGTTGGATTTTCCTCCAAGAATTCGATAGACAAGCGGGAAAAGCACGAAAATCAAGAAAACCGTCAGAATCAGCACAAATAAAAGAACACTTCTATACTCAGACGGAATCCCTGTATTTCTAAGATTTAGAAAGAGATACAAAGATATGGGAATGAGTAGAATTCCCAATATTTCCGATATAAAGAAATTTATAAGGTAAGATGCTCTAGATATCACATCTAGCACCGGCAATATTGGCCTCGACATCACAGGATCATGAGAGAGGGCTAAACCAAAGAATAGAGCAAATAGCCCAATTGGTAGGAACCATTTTGCAGAAACCGAGAAGACGTCGAATATACTCGTAGGGAATATGGCTAGAATAAGTTCCAATGGATCGAGTGTCTGTACGGTTCCACTTTGGGACACTAATGGCAATGGCACAGGCTTGAAAACCAAGACTACGGCTATGCCGATACCAGCTGCTACTACCAAACTGACAACCGAAAGGAGCAGAGACTGAGAAAAGATCTTTGTGAAGCGATGAGCTTCCGACAACCTGAAAACAGAAATAGGAATACCCACTGTGAGAGTCAGAATGAGCGCATAGCCTCCGATCTTCAAAGCCAGCTCTGAAAGAAAAGAAATCATAGGCGTGCCATGGATCATACTTGGAGGCAGGACCAGATAGAGAATCGCTCCCATGGCGATACCAAGGGCGTATTTATGCCAGAGCTTCATCTTGGGAAGCATAACTCTATTGGATTGACAGGTCAATATTGATTAGATTTCTGGAATTCTCTAATGCCGACTGCGCTTAGCTTTGCATTGACAGATCCTATTATTTTCAAGTAATGTTCTTTTCAATGTGCGACCCAGTAGCTCAGCAGGATAGAGCGACTGCCTCCTAAGCAGTAGGTCGGCCGTTCGAATCGGCCCTGGGCCATAAGGAATTACAACATATCATTGCTTGTGATTGGCCATTGTTACTTGAGTTCTGTTACCATATAAAGGATGGTAATCAATTATGGGTCACAAGCAGATGCCCATCGACTATCGAGTTTTTGCAAGGACAATCTCAGGACACAAGCGCTTTTATATTCGATTTCTTTATAATGGAAAGCTATTTTTAGCTATCAAGCGGAAATGCACAGACTCGAACGAGGAAATCAGGAACTTGAGGAAGATGTTGAACTCTTAAAAATTGCTGGTCTTCTTGCAGCAAAAAAAGTACGGAGGTTCAGGTATCTGGTGCAACAAAAGTATCGATACCGAATCAAGAAGGCCTGTAAGACATTGGGAATCTCACACAGCGGATTCTATGCTTATCGTGCACGCAAACCATCCGACCGACAGCTCGAAAATGAATTCTTGTCTCACAAGATACACGAGGTATTCGAACAGCATTCTGGACGATACGGTGCAAAGCGAATTACCTACGCTCTTAAGGATGAAGGGATCAAGGTCAATAGAAAACGAATAGTGAGGTTCATGCTTGCGATGGGTCTGTATACGAAAGGTGCCAAAAGAGCCTACAAGCACTATAATAAGCACCACCGAACAGTAGCAAAGGCAATCCCTACGACAATGCGCTCATGGAATCGTTCTATAAGACGCTGAAACGAGAGCTTGTTAACAATGCTGGATTCAAAACAAAGGATCAGACGCGTCAGGCACTGCTTAGTTTTAGAGAATTGTACTACAACAGCATAAGAAAGCATTCTGCGCTAGGGTAAATGACTCCTCAGGAATATGAGGACATAAATTTATAGATTTCTCTTATCTTTGTGTCCAAAATAGTTGGACCCTTCCATATTGGAGGGAGTGCTCATGAAAAAGCTAGTACACAAACCTACTAATCAATTAAATGCATATTTTATGTTACTGCTCACCTCTCATTTTATATAAAACTTCCCCAGCACAAATAAATACCCTTTTTCCTTAT
>JAAYWE010000271.1 GCA_012516755.1 Treponema sp. | reverse complement strand
TACGGTGTCGGAAGCTGGATCATACTGGATTTTTTCTGCACAGGTAGCGCCGCGAACGACATACTGACCGAGGGCTTCTCGATCAGCCTTGCTGAATAACCGGGTATCGCTCTCGATACTGAAACCAGAATGCTTCCAGTCTTTAAGCATGTTCACTCGAGTTTGGCCGATCAATTCTTTTCGCAAAAACAAAGATAATATTGCTGCTTGCCAGACTTTGAGCATTCCATCATCCGCTCCTATAGGCAAATAGACAAAGCGGTCATATCGGGTAAACCCACCTTCCAGAACCAGAACATGCCAGTGCGGATGGAATCGAGCGAATTCTCCAAAGGATTGGTAACTGACAACACAGGCACATAGTAGTTCTTGCCCGGCTACCAGGGAAAAAAATTCGGATAGCAACGAGAATATCAGCTTGGACACTTCTCCAAACAAGCGCTTATCGGATTTAAAGTATGGACGGAGAATCTTGGGAATCGTAAACACAAATTGCCGATGCGGTAGATCAAGAAGCAAATCCTCGGCCAAGTATTCGGCATACAGCAAAGTCCGTTTCTGGTCGCAGGACGGACACAGGTGGAAAACCTTGCACGAGAAGGGGCGAAAATACGAATACCCGCAAGCGGGGCAGCGTATCCGGGCAACCCCCTTTGACCAGTCTGCACAGCCCGTGAACTGCTCCAAACGATCAAGAATGGTTTGCGATGGACTTGCATAGGCTTGGTACTGGGTAAGCGAACTGCGAACTATGGTCTGGATTATCCCTTCCCGATGGGGAATGTAAGTTCCCATACCTATACATACGCAGGAATATGATCATTTGCTTGCAATTGGGAAGAAAAATGTGGAAAAGGTGGACTGGCGCCACCGCTTTCTGCCAGATATAGAAGCCACCTTAGTTAGAATGAAGGATGGGTGATCTATGGCTTGATATAGCGCACAGTTTCGGAATAGGGTACTTAAAAAACTCCTGCCTCCAGAGAGCCGGTCGGCGGTCTCGTCGGCCCGAGAATACAATCTTTCAGTGACGACCATCTATGGCTGGAAAGCAAGGATGCGACAGGGTACACTGCAAGAAGATGAAGGAGTGCTTTCAAACCGAGAGAGGCCATTGGCAGAGATGCTTTCGCTCTTGCTCGAGACCCGAAGGGTTAGCGATGGTGCAGGACCTCAGGGACGACTGGTAGCCGAAGAGCGACGGATTGCCCTGCGAGATTCGATCGAGGATGCGGTGAAGCACGGTGCGCGCCTGGCTCCCATATGCAAAGCGCTGGGTATTCATCCATGGACCTAAGAAGGTCCGGTAATCAGGTGATAACTTGCTTGACAAAGAGCGGTCTCTCTCTTGATGAGGATGAAACTACAAGAGAGATGGTCGATACTCTGGGTAAACAGAATAACGTTCTTCAACTCTTTGCGCTTCTTCGATTCGTGCCAGCTCAATTTCTAATGTTCGAATTGCATATTCCATATAATCTCCTTGCGCCAATTTGGAGCGTGTCAGCGTAACTTGTTACGCCGCTAAAGCGTCCATTAACATTTGCTTAACTGGCAAACGGCTTGTCCGGCGGACGTACAGCGATTATCGGGCCATGCATGGCGACATTGCCGGCAAAGTCCAGGACAAGGCAATCTTCCTTTTAGCTGCACCATGAGACCCTCTTGATGGCATATTCACTCCTTACCAGACTATAACGCCTACTTCATTTTGTGGAGATGCAAACTGAAGTACCTGCATACCATTTAGGGGATCAGACATTACGTTCTATCACAATCCTGTTTGCAGATATTCGTTCTTTTACAAGTCTTTCAGAAACCATGAGTCCTCAGGAAAACTTTAACTTCATCAATTCATACTTTAATCGCATTGGCCCAATTATCCGTAATTATCATGGTTTTATTGATAAATACATCGGTGACGGTATTATGGCCCTCTTTCCTGAAAACCCACAGGATGCGGTGCGGGCCAGTTTGGCCATGCAGGAAAAACTTAATGAATACAATAATGAGCGGCTATCCTATGGACTCCAGCCAATCCAGATTGGAATAGGCATACACACAGGACCGGTTATGCTCGGAATAATAGGTGAACAGCAGCGAATCGAAAGCACGGTTATTTCCGACTCGGTCAATCTGGCAAGCCGGATAGAATCCTTAACCCGAACCTACAATGTTCCCATTTTGCTTTCCGGTGCTATGCAAAGCTATGTAAAGGAAGCGGGTTTCCAAAGTCGTCTGATTGATACGGTTCTCGTTAAAGGAAAATCTCAGCCCTGTGATATTTATGAATTACGAATTTCGATTGAATCCACATATGGAACGAAATCAAACTACAGTTAGCTATGATGAAAAACCTGGAATCCAGGCCATTAGTAATATAGCTCCGGAACTGTCACCGATACCAGGGAAATATCAAGCTTGGAGCCGCGATTACGAATATAAACGTCTGGGTACAGTTTCTCTACTTGCAGGAATCGATCTCCACGATGGGCGTGTAATAGCTTTAGTTAAAGAACGTCATCGCAGCTTAGAATTTACTGAATTTCTAGGACTTCTCCATCAACAATACCATGAAAGCTGGCGAATTCGAATTATTTTAGATAATCACTCTGCACATATTTCTAAAGAGACTATGCAGTGGCTTAAGCAATATCCACAAAGGTTTGAGTTTGTATTTACACCCAAACATGGTTCATGGTTGAATCTTATCGAAGTCTTTTTTAGCAAAATGGCGCGGTCTTTTTTACGTTCAATTCGAGTTAATTCGACAAATGAGCTTATAGAACGGATTTACAAATATATTAATGAAGTCAACGCCGAGCCAATTGTTTTTAAATGGAAATATAAGCTAGATGAAGTCATTGTATAAAAATACTTTTTTTATAATTTATTTAAGTGACGAACTACTAGCCTTTCAAGGCTGCTATAGAAATTGTAAGAGACGAACTTATATAATAGAACCGTTTTTATGAAAGGATTGATTTTATGAAGTTATATATGCCCCAAATATTAGGGATTGTAAATATTACCGAAGACAGTTTTTCTGATGGAGGCCTTTATTTGAATTATGATAAAGCTTTGGAAAAATCCCTCAAATTGATAGAAGATGGCGCTGATATAATTGACTTAGGAGCTGCTTCTAGCAATCCTGCTGCAAAAGAGATTGAACCTCAGGAAGAAATAAATCGTTTAAAACCAGTCGTTGGCCATTTACTTTCTAAAAATATTCCGGTTTCTATAGATTCCTTCAAACCTGATGTTCAACGATACGCATTAAAAAGTAAAGTCCAATATTTGAATGACATTCAAGGATTTCCATATACAGAAATTTATCCTGAATTGGCAGAATCGGATTGTAAACTAATTGTGATGCATTCTATCCAGCGTTTAGGCCCGGCTACAGTTATTGAAACAAAACCTGAAAAAGTATTCGATGAAATAATAGATTTCTTTTTACAACGCATCAAATTACTTCAAAATTCAGGTATTTCATCAGATAGAATAATCTTAGATCCGGGAATGGGTTTTTTCTTAGGGTCCAATCCGGAATCTTCAATATATGTTTTAAAAAATATATCACGATTAAAAGAATACTTTAATTTACCAATTCTTGTTTCGGTTTCTCGAAAATCGTTTTTAGGAACCATAGTAGGGCGCGAAGTCAACGAACGAGGTTCAGCTACTTTAGCAACAGAGATTTATTTAAGTTATATGGGTGTAGATTATATTCGTACTCATGATGTGAGAGCTTTGAACGATGCACTAAAAATGTTTGAAGCATTAAACTTAATTGAGTAATACATTAAGTAAAAATATCATATTATAAAAAAGGGTGATTGATATAGTGAAAAAAACAGATGAATTTTATAATAAATTTGAAGAGGCTTTTATATCATGGGCAGAAAAAAACAGATGACATAAGAGCTGCCTTTATTATAGGTTCAAGGGCACGCGCGGATCATCCGGCTGACGAATGGTCTGATTTAGACAATATGTAGCAAAACAAATTTTACGTGGTGAGTTATGGGCAGCCAAAACAAGGGAAAACGATATGAAAACATTATTGCTTCAGATGATGGAATGGCATGCAAAAACAATCCACGGCAAAGATTATTATGATGTTTGGCATGCAGGACGGTTTCTCGATGAATGGGTTGATCAAGAGACATTAAAAGAAATAAAGAATACTTTTGGCCATTACGAAAAGGCCGACAGTTTTCGAGCACTAAAAGCGGTGTGAAAAACCTTAAATTTTAGCGGAACACACCGCTTTTTTAAAGAGTTGTGATATATGGCTGCCTATTTTTTTATGAAAATTGCTATTATTGGAGCAACAGGCAAGGCTGGAAGCTTAATTTTGAAAGAAGCATTAAATCGTGATTTAGATGTAACTGCAATGTAAGAGTCAATTTCTCCCCGTCCGCCGAGGTGTGAAAAGTCTAGTATCCTTGCTCCCTGAAAGGAGCGAAGGATGTATTTCAAGAAGGACCGACAGATTCACCTTGTGGCAGACTGATAGGAACTGTCATTTCGGGAGGAACTGTCATTTCGGGATTTTTGCGGTTTTAGGTTAAAATTTTCGGTTTTTCCCTCGAACTATGACTTTTGTCAGCCCGAACAACTGATCCAATCACATTTTTTCGGCAACGCCGACTCTGCGAAGTGTAATTCCAGTCAGTTTGTGCCGTCAAGCCCTGATTCGCGCGAATTTCTCAGAGCCTAAGGATATATCTTTCCCAGGTCGCTGTATACGCAACGATTTTGAGGTGTTATCATGTTCCGCATAAACTTCGTTTTTGGGTATTATACCGACACCAGAGCAAGCTCAGGAGGTGAACGAGCACAGACGGCCACTGGATACTCCCGTTCCTGCTGCTTTGCCCAGGTAATAATCTTGGCAAGCTCCTTGGGATCCTCGATTATCGCCACAACCGACATTATCCCCTGGCACTTCGGGCACACGAAAGGATCGACCTCGTAGACTTTTTGTAACAAC
>JAAYWE010000270.1 GCA_012516755.1 Treponema sp. | reverse complement strand
CCATCTCTTTCCTCTCAAATTGCGCGCTTTTTAAGCGCTGCCCTTTCGTTTCGCCGCTGTAACAGAACATTGGAGATTATGGCAGCAAGGATGACGATTCCTTGAATGAATTGCTGCCAAAATGGTGAAATATTAATTAGCGGGAGCGCATTCGCAAGGATTCCGAACAGAACAGATCCCAGAATAATACCGGTTACTCTTCCTCGCCCACCGGATACACTGACACCGCCTAAAACCGTCGCGGCAATTACGTTCATTTCATATCCAACTGCCGTATCTCCCTGTGCCGATGCAAATTTGCTTACCCACAGCACACCAGACAATCCAGCAAGCAGACCCATAAGCGAATATACAAGGAGGATGATACGTTTTCGCTTTATGCCGATAAGCTCGGCTGTCTCTGGACTGGAACCTACGGCATAGATATATCGACCTGTCTTGGTTTGATTGATAAAATACGAATATAGAATATAAATTAATACCGCAAAGATAATTAGGTTGTTGATGCCTAAGGTGGTTCCTGTGCTCAGATTCTTAAAACCAGTCGACATCTGATAGGCGCTGACCCATTTGCCCTTGCTGACAAGGTAGGTCATTCCTCGAAGAATGTTCATAAGACCGAGGGTTGCAATAATGGGAAGAATATTGAAGTGAGCAATGAGCACACCGATGACCAAACCAGCGGCAAGTCCGATCGACATTCCCTCTAGCAAAGATAGCAAGGGCGATATCTCTGGATTTGCGCTTACAGTCAACGCTGTCACCATGCCAGACAAAGCCATCGTGGAACCAATCGACAGATCAATGCCACGGGTTAGAATAACCATCATCATGCCTACCGAAAGAATGCTCAAAATTGCGGTATTGGCGAGTAAATCCTTGATATTTGCAAGGCTCAAAAAACTCGGATTCCGAAGTTGAAAGATCCCAGATAAGATTACTATAAAAATAAGCAATCCCAGTTCTCGAAATGATTCGGAATTTTGAAATAGCCTGAGTATACTCAATTTGGATAAACCAGCCGAATTTTTATCGGTGAGCGACTGATCGATGTCGCTGGGAGACCTCTTCTTATGCGATTGCATGCGCCTGTCTCCTCTGGCTAGTCATGGCAGCTTCGAGGATGGCTTCCTGAGTGGCTGCTGCCGTCTCGAATTCCGCGGATTTTCTTCCTTCGCGGAGCACCACGATGCGATCGCTCATGCCTAGAACTTCGGGCATCTCACTGGAAATCATTATGATACCGTAACCTTGTTCCGCGAGCTTATTCATTATGCGGTAAATCTCGGTTTTTGCGCCAACATCGACCCCTTTTGTTGGTTCGTCCAAAATAATCAGCTTGAGCTTGGAAGTTAGAAGCTTAGCCACGATGAGTTTTTGCTGATTTCCTCCAGAGAGCGTGGAAGCTTTTACATAGATGTGAGCGGCTTTTACCTTGAGATCGTTTATCAAGCGTGCCGCAATTTCTCGCTCTTGGTCTTGCTTCATGAAGCCTCTTTGGCAGAAGGATTTGAGAGATGCAAGGGTGATATTGCGAACCAAATCCCAGTCGAGCACAAGCCCTTGTTTCATCCGGTCTTCAGGTAGGTATCCTATACCATGAGATAGAGCTTCTTCCGGAGACCGAATCGAGATTTCCTTTCCTTCGAGAAAGAATCTGCCCGAATCGCGAGGTGCTATACCGTATATGCTTTCGCAAATTTCGGTTCGTCCAGCACCCACAAGGCCAGTCAACGCTAAGATTTCTCCACGCCGAACCGAAAAGGAAATATCCTTGAAAAACCCCGTGCGGGAAAGGTTTTCCACGCGGAATATTTCTTCTCCAATTTGAATATGTCTTGAAGGGAAGTATTGAGTTATCTCACGACCCACCATTCCTCGTACTAACTGCGCTTGTTCGAGGCCAGGAACCTTCCAAGTATCAACATAGGTACCATCCCTTAGAACTGTAACCCGCTCGGCTATCCGATACATATCTTCGATTCGATGCGAAATGAAGATTATCGATACGCCAGTGTCGCGCAGATTTTCCACAATTCGATAGAGGTCTTCGCATTCGCGTCGAGACAGCGGGGCGGTTGGTTCGTCCATGATAAGGATCTTGGCGTTTACAGATAGAGCCTTCGCAATTTCGACGATTTGTTGCTGAGCAATCGAAAGGTTGCCCATGGTGGATGAGGGGCTAAAATCCGCATCTAGGCTTTCGAGGAGATCGTCGGCCTTCTTGCGCAGCTCCCGCCAATTGATTTTACGAGTTACTGGATCGAAGCTCTCGTGACCCAAGAATATATTTTCAAGCACGGAGAGATCTGGAAAGCAGGCTACATGCTGATAAACTGCTGCAATTCCAAGTCTCTGGGCATCAGTAGGGCTACGAAAATGGATCTTTTGTCCATTGAAATAGATCTCCCCCTGGTCTGGTTGGTATACGCCGGTTATTATCTTGATGAGAGTCGACTTTCCAGCTCCGTTTTCTCCCATAAGAGCATGAATTTCTCCAGGCTTTAGCTGAAAATGCACATCTTTGAGTGCTTGAACGCCAGGGAAAGACTTCGATATATGTCTTAGTTCCAAAATATAATCAGGCATTATACCTTCCTTTTCAACAGACGCGGTTGCACTCGATAGCAAATAGAGCAGCCACTTTTTCGATTTCGTCGGCAACATGCCCTATGCCAATAGCGCAATGATGTGCTGGTCCCTGTTTCGACCAAGCTTCGGAAAACTCACGTGCTGGAATAGGGAATCTATAGCGGCTATTGGTGTTGCCAATCTGCAAAGTCGGTCCAGATACCGACTCGCCTTCTGCAGTCAGGAGAAATACTTTTCCTCTAGCGTCTTCGACTACGGACAAGAGCGTAACTGGGCCATGTCGAACGCTCATCTGAATGGAGAGGCCTTTACCAGGCTTTCCATGATAAAGCGGGAGGGGTACGAGCTTAACTTTGCCTTCGGCAATAGCAGCATGGGCAGGGCCATCATGCCCCCATAACACCACATCATCCTCGTAATCTATCAGATAGAACTCTGAGAACGAGCCCCCAGCGCCCAATAGATCCAGGATCTTCATTGCAATTACGTTCTTTATTTCGCATTCTCCTGCAACCGGCACATGATGTGCAGTCAATAGTGTATTTCCCGCTATCATCGAGGTTGCGATATCCTGATATTCGCTGCCTGGCAGACCTTCGTAATAATATGCCAGAGCTCCCAGATCTTTTTCTTTTACCAGAGCGTCCAGAGCAAGGGATGTTGAGGCAGCTCGCTCCAATTCTGACAACTCGCACCGAGGCACTACATCGAATTCTTGGCGCAATTGAGCTATTTTGCCCTGGACCTGGGCAGCAGTGACATTTCTGCGGAGCCGTACTAGATCGTCCATTTCGATTAGGCTGAAATGGCTACCAAAGGTGCCTGCCATCCGTGTCACATCGGTGTAAACATCGAGCATGCCTTCGTAGTAATGACCGAGGATCCCTATGTTGGTGGATCGCAGCGCTTCGGCAACCCGGGTAGCCTTGATCCAGCCAGTCAGTTCATGCTCTATAAATTCTTCACCGCGGAATCCGGTAACAATATGGTAAGGGATATTATTCCTATTGAATACATTTGCAATTTCCGGCACGCAGCAGGATTGACAGTTTGCGAGCCATTCTGCCGTCATTAGCGCCCGATCGCCCAGGCTGTTGAACCAAGAATAATCGATATTCTTTGCGGGCTGCATGTTGATAATTATTATGGGTACTCCAATTCCTTGTGCAACAGGCAAGACCGTTTGCGAGAGTGCATATGTTGTGATATGCAAGAATACAATTGAGACTGTCTTTTCTCGGAAGAGCCTTGCGGCGGCTCGAGCTTTTTGCACCTAATCCACTAGTTCTGCATCTATGACCGTTGCGCCCGCTTTTTCTAAT
>JAAYWE010000269.1 GCA_012516755.1 Treponema sp. | reverse complement strand
TATCGAAATCGATATCGATCCAGTGCAGATGATGTGATAATTCAATTTCAATAGCTTTGCCATAGACTTGAGGCCTGAGCTAAGCTAATCCTGCTGCCTTCCTTCTTGTGCCCTCGACAATGCTGTGGCAAAACAGGTGGTTACTATCGGGTGTACGATGATTTTATGCAAAGGTAGCCATGTGGCATTTTTTCGAGCCCAATAATCCCCATCGCAATAATCCTCATCGCGGTGAACATGGTTTAATTTGTTGCATAGTCTGCCGGACGGTGTTATACTAGCCGGAATAATATCTCCTCAGGAGTTCTAAAATGGTTATCTTAACGCTCAACTGCGGTTCATCTTCGGTTAAGTATCAGGTCTATGATTGGGAGAAAAAGGATGTTCTCGCAAACGGAATCGTCGAGCGTGTCACAATTGGCGGTTCCTTCATAACCCATAAGGTCCGGAACAGGCCAGACTATGAAGTCGAACACGAATGTCCCAATCATGTGGTCGCCATCGAGCTCATTCTCAAGACTCTCGTCGACCCAGAAGTCGGCGTCATTTCCGATCTTTCAAAGATCAAAGCGGTTGGCCATCGCATGGTGCATGGTGGCTCGAAATTTGCCAAATCCTCAATAATAAATGGAGATTTCCTCGAAACCTTCGAATCTCTCAATGAACTAGCGCCTCTTCATAATCCGGCTAACCTCATGGGCGTAGAAGCGGCCACGACCATACTCCCCAATGTTCCACAATGTGCAATCATGGATACCGCCTGGCACCAAACCATGCCAGCCCAAAGCTATATGTATGCTCTTCCGCGCGAATGGTACGAGAAATACATGGTTCGCCGATATGGATTCCATGGAACGAGCTTTCTCTACAACGCTAAACGCGCCGCGGTGCTGCTTGGCAAAGACCCATTCGAAACGAATCTCATAATTGCTCATATTGGCAACGGCGCATCGATCAACGCGGTCAAGAATGGTTGTTCTTACGATACTTCTATGGGATTGACCCCCCTAGAGGGCCTTGTGATGGGCACTAGAAGCGGCGACGTAGACCCGGGAATCATATTTCATATAATTAGAAAAACCGGAATGACCGCTGCCGAAATTGAGAAAAAACTCAACAAAGAATCGGGCATACTAGGCCTTACGACAAAATGGGCTGACCGCCGCGATGTGGCAAATGCAGCAGAAAAAGGCGATCCCTCGGCTATCTTGGCACAGCAGGTAGAAGCTTACAGAATAAAAAAATATATTGGATCATACTATGCTGCGCTTGGCCATGTAGACGCTATTGTTTTTACCGCGGGAGTGGGAGAGATGAGCCCCGTAATTCGCAATCTCGCAGTTCAAGGCCTTCAAGAGATGGGGATCGTTATAGATGAGAAGAAAAATGCCCTTGCCATGTGCCGCAACGCAGAATTCGATATCACGGGCCTGGGCTCGAAAGTCAAGATCTTCATTATCCCAACCGATGAAGAATTGGTCATGACCGAAGACACGGTTGCGCTTATCAATGGGACTTACGATGTCCATACTAATTATCACTATTATTTCGAGAACCACGATTATGTAAACAGAGCACGAGCCGAAGGCTTGCAGCGCGATCTCGAGAAAAAGCCCTGGCTCAAGGATATAGTGGCGCGTATTCCATAGAAAACAGGCTTAAAAGAGCAGGGAAATAGTCAATATTGGCTTCCATTGCTCCGATAATAGTGATATAATGGCTTTTAATTTGAAAAGGAGGTGATACAGGTAGTTTTTTATAGTGTATCATCCCAATATCGGGGAT
>JAAYWE010000268.1 GCA_012516755.1 Treponema sp. | reverse complement strand
TTCGAAGGAGAACGATTTCTGACCGAAGCTGTAATCTGGTATCGTATAGCGAATGCAGGTTACGCCTTGCTTCTGACTAATGAAGTCTTGTATGAATGCGAATACAGAGGGGATGGCCTATCCGCTCATAGTCTGGAGCTTCGCATTGCCAATCCGATAGGAACTTTGCTTTTCTACAAGGAGATAGTGGGCTATGACTTGCCTTATAGAGCAAAACTGAGAGAAGCGTCGAACTATATGCGTTTTTGTAGGCATTATCGGCGCTCTTCCTGCTTCGACCCAAGAGATCTCGAACAAGTAAGTCATGCTTATCTACCTCCAAAACTGCGAATACCCGCATCTATCATTGGTAACGCCGCCTATCTCTATGACCAGCTCACGCTGGCTCGCTCAAGAAATACAAGAAACAGGTGTAATGTCTCGGCGAGCATGCCATTTGATACAAAAAAACCTATTCGAGTACTGCATGTCATAAACTCCTTATCACAGGGCGGAGCAGAGCGCTTTCTTGCATCTCTCCTTCCAAGGCTAAAAGCGCAGCATATCGAGAATATGGTTCTTGTCCTCAATGCAGAGTCTGCGATATATGCTTCTGTGTTGGAAGAAGCAGGAATTCCAGTTTATAAGCCTGGGCCGCAAGGCTTTGTTTCCGATTCCAACAAGAAAAGATCTAAGAAGAGAGCACAGGAATCGCGACTCTATTCGCCCTCGAGGGTCTTCGATGTGCTTAGAGCCGTTCGTTGCCTGCGGCCCGATATCGTCCACGCTCATCTGGCTCCTTCGTTCCATTGGTGTGCACTTGCAAGCCTCTTTGCTGGAAAGCCTGTCTATATAACAACCGAACATGCCAGTAAGAATCGGCGTATGTCCATTCCTTTTTTCAAATGGATCGAGAAGGCCTGTTATGCGCGATATGCTTCGATTATCTGTGTGAGTCCTTCGGTGGCTCAAGCGCTTTCGGGATGGCTTGGGATTCGTCCCGACAAACTCCAAACCATAGTTAGCGGTATTGATATAGAGCAATTCTCGAATAGTTCACAACCAGCGCCGGAAGTAGTCCGATTTCTTGGAGGAAGAACCGGAATCGCTATGACAGCGCGATTTGTACCTGTAAAGGATCATCCTGTCGCGCTCGAGATTCTTGACAGGTTGCCAGAGCGCTATGCTCTCATATTGATAGGCGACGGTCCAGGGCTATCGCACATTCAGGATTTAGCCGCAAAAATGAGGCTAGAGCAGCGCTGTCTATTTCTTGGCTCGCGTGAGGATATTCCGAATATTCTCGCTGCATGCCATTTATATATACAGACTTCGCGGCAAGAGGGGCTTGGCTTGGCGGTTGCGGAGGCAATGGCAGCCGGGCTTCCGGTAGTTGTGCGAAAAACCAGCGGTCTTTTCGATCTCGTAGATGGTGTGGGCTTGTTTTTCGAAGCTCGGGATATAGAGCAGGCTGTGGTGCAAATAATTTCCCTTGAGAACCGAGATTTGCGAGAAAAGATAGTGATAGCCGAGAGCGAGAGAATAAAATATCTTTCGATTGAACGTGTTGCGTACGAATATGGATCACATTACCGCAAGATTCTGCGGGGAAAAAAGGAAGCAAAATGAAGACTAGAGATTTTCTCTTAGCCACAAGCTTGCGTTTTTTGCCATTTCTTTTTGCCCTTGCATTCAGCTTTAGCGGATATA
>JAAYWE010000267.1 GCA_012516755.1 Treponema sp. | reverse complement strand
TATGGAGGTTGATTATGAAAAAGTCTTTTCTCTTGGTACTTATCGGGATTCTTGCCGCCAGCATGGCATGGGGTGCTACAATCAACATCACGGCAAATGTTTCGCAAATACTTGATGTGAGCGTTGATGAGTCAACCTGGACTATTCCCTTGGACAACTCAGGAACAGCGATTACAAATGCTTCTCAAGGCATACTCACCGTTAAGGCCAGCAAATCGAACTACACCGTGACTTTCTCTTCCACAAATAGCGGTGCTCTCAAGAATGGAACCGAAGCAATTCCTTACAAAATCCAGGTAAACACCAGCGCATGGACCGAAGGAGTACAGACAAACAACCTGAGCTCGTATACGCAGTTAATTGGTGCGAAAACCATAGTCTTTAACAAGAAGCCCCCTACTGCAGGTAAGACATTCAATATCGGTTTTAATATTGAAGCCTATACCGATTATTACATCGATGGAGAATATACGGATACGCTAACTATCAGCATTGCTGTTTCGTGATCAAAGAGTACAAGCGCTCCTTAATTTTCGCTTCCTTTTGGCCTTAATTAAGGCTAGGGACAATCAAAATGAAAAAGTGGGTTCTTCTGGTTTTCGCCTTGTCCATGATACTTAAGCTAAATGCGCAGGCCAGCATAGGGATAACAGTAGTAGTTGCTCCCCCTCCGGGAGCATCTATTACTATGGACTCTTATATTTGGGAAATCTCGTTTGCAAATGATGGAGTCACTACCTATCAAAATGATAATCAAGGAACAATGACTATTCGCTCAAGCAATAGAAAAAATTTTCGTGTCGATTTTTCATCACAAAATCTTGGACGTCTTAAACAAGGCACAGACTATGTAGCATATTACATCAAAGCGACAGCCATTACCGGCGGCAACATAGGCTTAGTGGGAACACCTGCTATTGTTGCTGGATATGTGCAACTTACCAGCGTACAGAGTATGGAATTCAACAAAAAGACACCCAAGAAAGGTATTCAATTCTATACCGGAATAAAGATAGATCCTATTTTGGGAGAATTTTATGAATCTGGAAGTTACACTGATACTTTGACTATCACTTTTGTTGGACTGTGAACTATTATTGAAGATCATGGATTGAGGCAGGAATAAAAGCCGCTATCAAGCAGAAGCTTGATGGCGGCTTTTTAGATGTGTCTAAAACAACGCATCTATTCGCGATTGAGTCGATGAACTTCTTCTTGTTGAGCTTCCTAGAAGTAGTTTATATAGGGTACTTCTAGAAGGGTTTTATTATGAAGAAGGAGAGAACTCATCCTGTATTAGTTTCTGCCCATGTTGAAACCGCATGATAATGCCCCTGGCGGATCTACCGGCGATATCTGGAGGAAGGCGACGAAGGGTTGCTGCACCGTAACCAAGGGAAGGCCTCAGGCATGGCTTATGATGTGGGGATACGAGGGGCGGCGGTGCGTCTTTGCTAGGAGTACTATGGTACTATGGAGACTTTGGGCCTACGTTTGTGGCAGAGACGAAGAAGTACCTGCTGCCTGATGAATATGGTGGATGACCAACAGAAATCACCTTCTCATTTTTCTGTGAAGAATAAACCACGTCCGATGCGATGCGACTCCTTCGGCGCTGGATTGAGCGTTATGGCATACAACAGGCGAAAGGGCGGGTTGAACGAAGCCATAGAGTGTATCAGGAACGGCTGGTGAAAGAACTGAGGCTGGTTGGTATCTTAATGATTGAGGATGCCAATCGCTATCTCAGGGAAGTCTATCTTTCTACCAAACTATAGAACTCGAGTATGTCGAACTCGAGCAACTACCACACAAGGAGGAACTGGTCACTCGCTCAGCCTGAGTGAAAAGGGGACATTTTAATCGAGCTATATATGGGGACATTTTAATCGAGTCTTGACAAAGTCAAAAGTGATCATTGACAAAAATGTCAAATTGGGCTAATTTACGAAAAAATTTTAGGCTATTATTAGCCTAAAGGAGAAAGTTTATGAAAAAGAAAGTGTTTCTATCGGGACTAGTGTTATTGCTTATTGCTATTCCAGTCTTTGCTTCAGGATCTAGCACAATCAATTTGGATGCAACCGTCAGCCAGATACTAAGTATCACTAAATGCTCTGGTTTTACTGAGACTCTTGATACGACTGATGCAGATGCAATTAATGGTGTTTGCCTCGGTGCCGTCGGAATAAAGGCCAATGTACAAAACTGGGAAATTCAGATTCAATCCACCAATAAATGGAAAATGGTTAAAGCGGCAGGACAGCCAGGAAGCGATAGCGGTTATCCTTATGAATTTAGATTTGGCGATACAGGAGAGACGATAGTTAATTCTACCAGCGAACCGGATGGATTGTATACTATACAGAAAAATGCGCCATTGATCACTGAGGGATATTTCAACATTTATGTATTCTACCAGACAGCGGAAGCGCTCGGTATCTTGGCGGGTTCTTATACGGATACTATTACAATTACACTTTCAGCAACCTGAGAGAATTATCCTGCATAGTTATAGAAGGCTGCCCGCTTAATGGGCGGCCTTTTTTATGATATTTTTATATAATTGAATTATGAGCTTTATTAGCAGCCAGAAAAAGAATATAGCCAAGATGTCAATAGTCTTGCTTTCGCTATTGTTTTGCGTGTCTGCGATATTCTTTTTTGTCATGCTATACAAAAGCGCGAACCGATCGGAATCAGAACTGCTTGGAAGCGTCTCCAAGAGAATAGCGCAGCAAATCTCCGAGTCCCTGCAAGAGATGCTCACCGTCGGTGAAGGCTTACGCGAGTTAATCATTGCTGGTAGCGGTAGGAACTATGCGTCGCTGGGACCACTGGCCGATGAGGCGCTTGCTCGGTTGCCTTATATAGACTCGATTACGATAGCTCCGGGGGCAATAGTAAGATATTTCTTTCCTGAGAGTAGGGCTTCAGCTTCGATTGGTCACGATTTGCTCGATAATCCTGATAGAATGCGTGCTCTGGTCGAAGCAGTGCGAAAGAAGAGCGCCGTTTTGCAGGGGCCAGAGCTATCCGCAGAAGGAAAGAACCTCGCATTTTTGCGAATACCTGTTATAGAGGGCTCCGAACTTTGGGGTTTTGTGAGTATTGCATTCGATGCAGACAAGCTATTGTCGGATTTGGATTTGGTTTCGCAATTCCCGGGGCTGTCCATTGCCGTTGCATCTTCCGATATGGAAAAGGGAGACAAGGAGCTATTTTGGGGCGAAGAGAGAGCGCTTTCCGGTTATTCGGCTGGGCTGAAAATCGGATCAGAAGATTTTTCGTGGACTATTTATGTAGCATCATTGTACCCATATAGACAGGTGGCGCTATGGGGAGCGGGACTTCTTATACTTGTGCTATTAAGCTGTGGGCTTGCCATACTAGCAGGATCTTTAGAGAAAGAGGGCAAAGCTCCCATAGGATCCAAAGAAGCACTTATAACCATAAAGCCTTTCGTGCCAAAAATAGAACCCCTGCAAGAGTCTTCTATAGGAGTGATTAAAAAGGCCGAGATTCTGCAAGAGCCCATGGCAGAGAACTTGGTAAGCGCTTCGTTAGGAAGGCCAATAAAAGAAACGGTTGAAGGACCTGCTCAGGAGAAGATTATATTACGGGATCAAGAAATCGAAAATGAGGCCGAAAACAAAGAAAGCGCTGCGCCTAAAGAAAAAATCGCGAGTGCCAGATCGGTGCTTGTTGTCGATGATAGCGAAGTAAATCGCGATCTTCTTTTGCGAATGCTCACATTGAAGGGTTATGAGGCAAGGGCTGTCTCAAGCGCAGAAGCAGCTCTAGAATCGCTCAGGGTAAAGAGCTTCGATATTATGCTCATAGACTGTGTCATGCCTGAAATGGATGGTTATGCCCTGGCCCAAAAAATTCGGGCTGAAGATATATCCCAACAAAAAGGCCTCCAGAGCGCTTTGCCCAGACCTGTACTCATCGCCATGAGCCCGCGACATGACCAGGAAGAAGCGGAGAAATGTGCTAAAGCTGGCTTCGACAGTCTTCTAGTTAAGCCCTTTACGATGACGGCCCTCGACCAACAAATTCGCCTTATTTTTGATGATAAGGGAATAGGATGAGGGCTTGCTTTCCAATGACAGCTTTCTTTATCTGGCATAATGCATCTTTAGTGTCGTCATTGAAAAACAATAATTAAGTTTATAGAGATATTAGACAAAAGTGGCAATTTCTCTATTCTATTGAATAGCTACAATTTACAGTGTACATATTAAATTGCTAATTCACGATTAAATCAAAAATTATCAATGGTAGTAAGAGAGACCAAGAGTTCTAAGCTCTTAAATATAGAGAAAAATTCATTGTACAAGATGTTTATGTCGATTATACTTATATTAAAGTGTAGTGGCTGAATCCGTTGGAAGAGGCCACAAAAAACACAAAATGTATCCGCGGGGCATAGACCCTGCGGGCGGGAGAAGCAAAATGAAAAAGTTTGCAATGGTAGCTCTGTTTGCGGTAGTGTCGTTAGGGATGGTATTTGCTGCGGTGGATACAAATACCGGCAATGTAACGATCCAAGGCACTGTCAGCCAGGTTTTTCAACTGACCGTACCAGGAAACTATACGGGCTCTATCTCGTATGATAGTTCAACACATTGGGATTTATCCAAGATGAAGGTGATTTCCAATGTCAATAACTGGATACTTACGGTTAGCAGTCAGAATAATGGCAATTTGGTTGACACAGCCACTAGTGGGAAAATCGCTTATAAAGTGACTGTTGGCAGTTTATTCAATAAACAACAGCCAACAACTGCGGGTATTAGGTCAAGCGCACAGACAATGACACCAAAAAATGGAACAGAATATGCGTTTGCCATCGACATTGATGCCCCAAGCGGCATGTATCAGGCTGGGACCTACACGGATATAATTACCTTGACGGTCAGCGGCCAGTAATCCGTAACAGAGTGATGACAGGAAGGCCGTCCAGGCTAAGGCCGGGCGGCCTTTCATTTTTAAGTAGCTATCCTTGCTTTTTGTCCATGTTTTGACTTTTGGCGCTTGTTTATAGCGCCGTTCAGCAACTCTGTAGTCCAAGTCCTTGTTCCCTTCCCCGTTTTTCTGTACTTTTAACTCATGAATCGAAATTCTGTGC
>JAAYWE010000266.1 GCA_012516755.1 Treponema sp. | reverse complement strand
GGTACCGTTGTAGAACAGTCGGTGCAGCCCGATACAAATCTCAAACAATTCGATTCTGTGCAGATCACGATCGCTACACCTGAAGCGCGGAAGGGCTATGTATCGGGCGTGTTCGAATATTCCTTGCCCGAGTATCCCTATGTCGTACCGGTTGGACTTGATGTTATTTCTCCAGACGGAACAAGAAATTCTATTTATTCGGTGAAGCATCCCGGGGGTGCGTTCAGTGCACCTTTCTCTGTACAGAATGGGTCGGTGCTGGTCCTAATGGTAAGCGGAGCGGAGGTGACGCGTAAGGAGGTGAAATGATGAACGAGCGTGGCGAGATACCGGTAGAGATTGTTCATCTCTATGCCTACGATGTGGGAAGATCGATAGACCTCAATAAAGTGGCTTCTTTAGTTCCCGCGCACCGAGACATTGCCTTAGCCAAACGGCGCGATACCCCAGCTTATTTGACTCTGCCTAAACCTCTTGTGCTTTCCATCAGCACCGAGGAATGCGATTCGAAACTATTCAGCAAGATATCCGCAATGGCAAAGATCTATGAGGATGGAGCCATAACGGTGATTGTGCGCTATTGCACTATGTCTACGTTCGAAGAGCTCCCTGCCAAGGCGCACATGCTAATTCGCGATGTGAGCGGCTCGTCTTCCATCGAGCAGTTTGCTGAATCTTCCTTTAGAATGGTCAGAGAAGCCCTGCGGAGCGCTATAGTCGGATATAAGGAACTGAGCGAAAGCGACAGGGAAACTTATATAGCTTTTTGTCTACTGGAATGTCCTGGAGGAGATCCTCAAGCATTTATCAATGCTCATAAGGATATGGCAGCTAGCTTGATATCTGGAGAGACGGCAGGGACCTTGCATATTAGCCAGATAGAACAGATTCTAGACAAATCCTTTAGTTATCGCCGAAACGACATTGCGATTTTCGACCTTGATCGCTGCCTCATCATAGATCCCTCAGCTGATTACGACGATGTTCTTATGATGGCGGAACATGCTAACTATCGACTCATAGAGCTGCGAGAACTCGATTTTTTGCTCGATGAATGGCTGAGCGAAGCCGAACGGGACATCCGACGACTGTATTTTTCTGGCAGACGCAAGAGGTCGAGCGAGAGAGCCCTTAGGCTCAAGCTCGCCCAGATCCAGGGTTTGCGTTTCGATGCGCTTTTCACGTTGGAAAACCTCGATAATTCCTCAAAGATAATCGGAGATTATTTTTTGGGCTCGATCTATCATAGGCTCTGCGAAATTTTCAATACGGACGAGTGGAAGTTTTCGGTAGAAAGACGTCTAAATGCGCTACAGAACATCTATGAACTATTAAAGAGCGATACCACGGAGCAGCGCATGATGACCCTCGAAATGGTATTCATTGCAGTATGCATTATCTTTCCGATACTGCAAATCATTCAGGTAATGCTGGTTAAATGAGAATGAAGCATCCATGGAATGCCGGCTGGTGGTTCAGGCCCGGGAAAGCAGAAGATGCATTTTTGAGCGATGATTGGATTGGCCCATCGGCTGCCCACTCCCCTAAAAACAAGACAATCATAAGCAAAGAAATATTGCAGACCGACAATTCAAAGAATAATACCGAAGGCTGGAAACAGATCCATTTGCCGCACGACATGATCGAAGCTCCCTTCAATGCGTTCGACGAAAGAAGCTTTCTACGCTGGGGATGCTATGCTAAAGAGCTCAAAAAAGAAGAAATATTGAAGATAACTGAGGGCTTAGATAAAAAAACAAGCATAAATAGATATCCAGCGATATTTCTTCGCTTCGAAGGCGTAAGTGTCTCATGTCGTGTGTGGGTCAATGGCAAATTAGCTTGTAGCCATAAGGGACCATATACGCCTTTCGAAATACGCATCGATACATTCATACCGCATACCTGGCTGGAAGAGCAGTCGAAAGAGCAAGGTTCGAAGGCCGAGCGAGCAAGGCCAATTTGGGTTCTCGTAGAGGTCGATAGCGCTGAAGATAGTGGTATTCCGCCCTTTGGAGGGGTAGTCGATTATCTTGCATATGGTGGCATCTATAGAGGAGTCAGCCTGTGTATAGATTTAGGTGCTAGAATGAGCAAGCTGTGGGCGATCCCGCGCCCAAGAGGAGACGCGCTGGATGGACCATGGCTCGTACATATAAGCGCAGAAATCGAAGCCCTAGAATCTGGGTCAATCAATAATTGCAGCCTGCTTGCCCGCCTTTACTTGTCTGGAGAACTCGTAAATGAGGGAAACATACTTCTCTCGGATTCTACGAGAATCGAAGAGAAAAACAAGTTTTCAGCAAATTTCTCCATGAGTGTAGATAGGCCCAAACTTTGGGATATAGACAGCCCCGCTCTCTACGACCTCGAACTAGCGCTCTTTAGCGAGATTGGCCAAGAGCTCGATTATGAGCAGCTGCGTATCGGTTTTAGGACCGCAGAATTTGGATCTTCTGGATTTTACCTAAACCAACGAAGAATATTTCTGCGTGGGCTAGATCGGCACCAGGAATATCCATATATCGGTTATGCCATGGGCCCAGATGGCCAAAGGCGCGATGCCGAGATACTCAAAGAAGAACTGGGGTGCATAATCGTGCGCACAAGTCATTATCCTCAATCGCCCCATTTTCTCGATGCC
>JAAYWE010000265.1 GCA_012516755.1 Treponema sp. | reverse complement strand
GTCGCATACGCGAAAAGGTCGGCATGGTATTTCAGAGCTTCAACCTCTTCCCCCATCTAACCGTGCTCGACAACATCACCCTTGCGCCGATCAACGTGCTCAAGAAGAGCAAAGAAGAAGCTGTCGATATGGCAAGAGCTCTGCTGGAAAAAGTAGGGCTTCTGGATAAAGAAAAAGCCTGGCCTGAGCAGCTATCTGGAGGACAACAGCAACGCGTTGCAATTGCCCGAGCACTCGCCATGAACCCAAAAGTCATGCTCTTCGATGAACCAACCAGCGCTCTCGATCCAGAAATGATAAAAGAAGTGCTCGATGTAATGACCGATCTCGCTCATGAAGGCATGACTATGCTCGTGGTTTCGCATGAGATGGGCTTTGCAAGGGCTGCCGCTAACCGCATAATCTTTATGGATGCCGGTCAAATTGTTGAAGAAGCGCCACCGGACACATTTTTCACCTCTCCGCGAGAAGAGCGCACACGCAGGTTTTTGGAGCATATTCTATAATAATTCTTGACATGATGACGGGATTGAACGGGATGAACAGGATTAAGAAAGCCCTAACATTAAAATGCATGGCCTTTCGAGAATTGGGCTGGGCCTTAAAAGTCATGTGTACTACTTCGGGGCTTTTTTTATCTCCTCTTCCACTTCTTCGGCCCCCTCTTTATAGAATTTGGATTCATCGGGAGCGATCTCGTGCAATAGGCGCAAGAATTCACCTGCATGCACCCGTTCTTCATTGGCAATATCTTCTAATACTTCGATAGCCAAATCATTGTCGATCGATTCGGCAAGCTGCATATAGAGTTGAATAGCTTCATACTCTGCGGCTATCATAAATCGGATAGCGCGTACGAGCTCTTGATGTGTTAGCTTCCGATCGCTCTTTTGAACCGAAAATGCTGTTGAAAATTCAGGCATCGTGGTCCTCCTCGTCATTGATTATTGGTTTGAACTTTGTTTTTCATGCGCCCAGCGAAAAACAGCGATTTAGATAATCATATAAAACTAACAATGCTGATAAAGCGCTTTCATATCATCACTATCCTCACTATACTCCTTGCTATACTTCTTAAATATACCACTAGAAAACCTTTTAAGCACTAACACCATTCTAACCGCCATATCTAAGGTAACGGCAATCCATGCACCAACAAGCGCCATATTCAACATATCTGCTAATATATATCCTATAACTAAGCGAATAGCCCATACACCAATTGCGCTGGCATACATGGCATATTTTGTATCTCCTGCACCTCGTAAAGCACCAGCAACAACAAAGTAAACAGCAGCAAAAGGCTGAGAGAACGCTAAAATTTTCAAAGCATTTTCTCCCAGAGCAATTACTTGAGCATCTCGAGTAAAAATTATTGCTACATATTTACCCAAGAAAAAGTAAACAACACCGACCAATGACATGATTATTATACTGATAATCATTGATTGTCGTGTTGCTTCTTCTGAAAGTTCAGGTTTTTTCGCACCTATACCCTGTCCCACGAGAGTAGTCGCAGCCATTTGAAATGCCATTGCCGGTACAAGTCCCAGACTATCAATATTTATTGCTATCTGATGGGCAGCAAACATTATCGTACCAAATCCGGCAATCAGTCGTGCAAACAATAATGCTCCCGTCCTCATAATCAGCTGCTCAATTGCTGCTGGCGTGCCAATGTTCAACACATCTCGCATAATATTGGGTTCAAAGCGGTATGAATCATGAATGGATATACTGATATATTTATCTCGTGCATATACTGCATGCATAGTAATGCAAAATGCTATTAATCTGGAAAAGGATGTAGCTATTGCTGCACCTGCTACTTCTAGTCTAGGAAATCCGAGTTTGCCATTAATCAGCACCCAGTTAAAGAATATATTGATAACATTTGCCACAAGGTTTGAAATCATGGGGGTTATCACATCGCCCACACCTCTCAAAGAGGCTGCCAGTACCATGTTGCCCACAGTAAACACTGTCCCTGCAATTACAATTTGCATATAAATTGTTGCCGGCTTAATGGTATCAACATCTGCACCCATCAATCGGATAATAGTCCTGGAAGCGGGAATACCCGCTGCGGTTACAACGACTCCAAGAAGCAGCACTATTACAAAAGATTGTCTGGTTACACGACAGGCATATTCACGATCTCCAGCTCCTGAAGCCCTTGCCACAAGGGCTGTAGTTCCAACAACCAATGCACTAAATACGGAAAATATTAACATGGTTGGTTGAGCTGCTAGTCCGGTTGCAGCAATAGCCCATGGTCCAAGCGACCCTACCTGTATCATGTCTATCATTTGAACCAGCATCATAAGAAAAAACTCAAGCATCGCCGGCAAAGCCAATTTGAATATTGCCTTACGCACCTCAGCAGGTTTTTTAGCTTCCAAAAAAAACGAAATGTCTCGAGCTTTATTCCCTAACGATGCCATAACACTACCTTTTCTCCTGCATGATATTTGATTTTCTGACAAGTGCAGATTTAGTTAGAAATTTATATTTTGTATATTTTGCTATAGTATAAAATTGCAACTTTTTATCAATCAAAATTTGACAGCTTTTTAGTTTATAAAGACACCTGCTTTAGAACTCAAAGAGAATCACTGCATACAGAATAATATATTATTCCAATTCCAAAAGCCCCCTCAAAAAGCTTCTCCTAAGCATTTTATCAAGCATTTTACCCAAATGAATTGCCTCGTTTTCAAAAAGAGATAATAATTGCAATATAGAGTGTCAAGCCAACGGAGGTCTCTATGATCACAATCAGAGATATCGTTCAATATTATGCTCGATACAATCTTAAAGCCAACACTCGCATGATAGCCATAATCTCCGATATGATTCAGGATCCGATAAATTCTCCTTTGAAAGGCTATTTCTTAAAAGCACTAGGAACCTTGCTTGAACATATCTATTTGGCCGATCTCTCATGGCTCAAAGCATTTATGGAACTGGGGAACTACGGCAAAGATATAGAAGAAGATCTTAGATTCGCACTCGAGCCCGGCAAGAGCCTTTTCCAAAATTTCGAGGATTTCACATTGAAAAGGCAAAAGCTAGATATGCTCATTGTCGAGTTCACGAGCAAAGTCGAAGAAGAATTCTTTTCAAAAAAGCTCACGATAAAAAACAGCGAAGGCGAAGAAGCTGAATGCGAGGTATGGAAGGCAATAATCCAGTTCTTTAATCGCCAAACTCATTATCGTGGCCAAATCAGCAACATACTCGATCAGCTTCATATTCCAAACGATTTTTCGAATATGATATTGATATCATAAAGCAACAAAATGCTCGTACCAGAAAGCTTCGAACTGACCAACATTCGGCTAAGGCGACCGCGTCTTAGTGATGCACCAGCTATTTTCGAATATGGTAGCGATCCAGAAGTTGCACGATTTGCCGATTGGCCTAGGCTCACAAGTCTCGAGCCACTTCTCGAAACGCTACGTAGACGAGAAATCCTGTGGAATGAAGGGCTCGAATACTATTGGATAATCACTCTTAAAGATTCAGACAGAGCGATCGGTGCTATTTCCTGTCGAATAGCAGAAAATGCGGCAGAAATCGGATATCTCCTCAATAGGAAATATTGGGGCAAAGGCTATGCGACCGAAGCCGCTAGAGCTATCGTCGATTGGGCATTGTCTCTGGCTGAGATATCGCTAGTCTGGGCGACTTGCGATATTGAAAATATCGCCTCTATTCGTGTGCTTGAGAGAATTGGTATGCACAGAGAAAAAATATTGCGAAATTACCGCATAAGGCCGCAGATTTCGGGCCAGGCAAGAGATGCATATCTATATGTTCGAATAAGTAAGACAGGTACTATAAAGCAAAAGCAACACAAGATCTAAATCCATGCTATAGTTGACTCGACAGAGGAGTATTATGCAAAAACGATCACACAGTCCTTTTTTACTCGCGGCCAAGCCGCTATTAGACCAGATTATCAATCTGCTCGAGCCTCATTTCGATTATATCAGCGTGCTCGCTACGGATGATCGCGGTCTTTCTTATATTGCTCTGCCTGGCGAGACGCGCACCTACGAGCCTATGTGGGTTCAGCGAGGCTTTGTTTTTCGAGCCCAACGAGATGGTAAGGTTGTGGAATACGCATGTTCAACCCTACCCTTCGATGTTTCTGGGATTTCGGGCTTGGCTTATGAGGCGATCAAATCTCTATCCTTATCTGGCGCCGACTCTGAAGCCACCTCTAAAGCTAGTTCGATTGCTGCATCAGCCGCTTCTATAATCCAGACCCGCCTCGAGGTCTTACTAACCGATCCGACGCTAATTGAATTCCCAAAGATCCCCGATATTCCCGCCACAGAAGAATATTGCGGAGAAATCCAAGAAGATCCATTCGTTGCCGACCCTGAATCGATTCTCTCGCGCCTTGTAGCTCTGCGCGAAAGACTCACAGATGGCAAGACCGTGATCATGGCTCAGTCTCGCTATGAATGTGTCGATGTCTCCAGGCTTTTTGTTTCACCTAAGCGTTCTCTTGTGCAGAGTTTTCTGTGGTCGCAAGCCTATCTCTTTGGCTTGGCGCGGCGCGGAGAAATCAGCAAGATGTCCTACCGCCCCGCTTCCGGTAGAAAGGGCTTAGAGATTCTGACCGATCTCGAAAGCTCCGTCCCCGAACTTTCCAAAGAGCTCGCAGACCTCTTAGATGCCGTACCCATGGAACCTGGCGAATACGAAGTGATCCTCGACCCAGATATGGCTGGCACACTCGCACATGAGGCCTTCGGCCATGGCGTAGAGACCGACATGTTCTTTAAAAAGCGCGCTCGCGCGGTCGACTACCTCGGCAAGCGTGTCGGTTCTGAGCTCGTCACAATGTACGATGGCGCAGCCGGTGTCGACCAGACCGGTTCTTATCTTTTCGATGACGAAGGCGTCTTTTCATCCAAGACCTGCGTCATCGACAAAGGTATTCTCAAAGGTGGTATATCCGACACCTTATCCGCGCTCGCGCTCAATCTTCCCCTAACCGGTAATGGAAGACGCGAAGCATATTCTCATAAGGCTTATGCGCGTATGACAAACACCTATTTTGCCCCAGGAATATCCACTCTCGAAGACATGATCGCCTCTGTTAAGCATGGATGGAAGCTCTCCCAACTCGATGCAGGCATGGAGGATCCCCGAAATTGGGGCATCCAGCTCATCTGTATGGTAGGCCGAGAAATAAAAGACGGCAAATTTACTGGTCGCGTTGCAAGTCCAATCGTATGCTCGGGCTATGTCCCCGATGTACTCTCCTCGGTGAGCATGGTATCGAACGATTTTGAACTGGGCGGTTCTGGGGCTTGCGGCAAGGGACATAAAGAATATGCCAAAGTCTCTTCCGGAGGTCCCTATGTCAAAACTAGAATGAGGTTAGGATGATGATCGATACAATAAAGAAGGCAATTGCGATAATAAACGAGAGTGGATCAGAAAACTTGTTTGCTGAGGCTCGAACAGGAGCAGCTTACGTTGCCGCACCTTCGCCTGTGGACTCAGAATCTCCAGTAGCCCAAGCCATTGCGGACTGGCGCCTTGTAGAGCGCAACATCCAGCGGCAAGAGAGGTATTATATCGTCGATCGCGCTGAGCAGGCCCGCTCCATCGACGAAGTCGTCTATTCTTTGACCGTCTATGTCGACAGTATCGATGATGTTTCTCACCCGAGCGCCTGTGGCAATGAAAACACCCTAGATGAAGCTAGCGCCAATAGCGCTCCTAGCTCCAAAAAGGTCGACGGCTCTGAAGCACCTAGAAGATTTCGCGGCGAGGCCACTATAACCATCTTTCCGAGTTTCTCGCTGGAAGACTGTGTGGCTAAAATACGACAGGCCGTTTCTGCAGCCTCCAAGTCTCGCAATCCATGGTTTAGCCTGCCGGCTCCGTCCCCACTTTCTGTACAAATACCGACCTCCGGATTTGAAGCCCTTTCTTTTGAAGATCGAGTCAAATCTATCCGTTCTGCCTTATACTCCCCCTTCGAACACATGAATCAGCCTAAAGCTGTACCTATAGTGGATTCCTTAGCTATGCCAAAAAATGTCAATCCACGTATCAATTCGCTCGAACTCTTCATCTCCAAAGAACAGCGACGCCTTCTCAATTCGCAAGGTATCGACTATTCGAGAACCATCTGGCGAGGATATAGTGAATTCGTCGTAGAAGCGGACAGCTCCGCCGATATTGCTGCAAATAGCCCTGCAAACAATCCAGCCGATATCCCTGCAAATAGCCTTTCAAAAAATCTCGCCGACGGCTCCTCTGCCGGCTCCTCTGCCGACGGCTCTGCCGACAATCCCTATAGCACAGTCGAGCTCTTTGACGATATCGAATTTTCCGAGCCCGACCCAGAGCGCTTGGCACAGAGCATCGGCGATAGACTTATACAGGTCGGCGATCGCGCTCTTGCCAGACCTATGCCCAGACTAAGCGGCATACCGCTCATTCTACGCGGAAAAGAGGCTGAAGAAATATTTTCATGGTTCTTCGAGAATTCGCGAACCGAAGCCATTTATTCCAAAGCTTCGCCATTTAGACCTGGTGCCAATGTGCAGGGCGGCAACGAAAACATCGAAGCTGAACACAAGGGCAATGGCGCTATAATCGAGCCGCTCGATCTATGGGCCGAACCTGTCATATCGGGACTCCCAGCCTCGGCAGCCTTCGATAGCGATGGATTTCCTCTAGAGCGTACGCTTGTCATAGAAAATGGTATCTTAAAAACCCTTATAGGATCTGTTCGCCATGCCGACTGGCTCGG
>JAAYWE010000264.1 GCA_012516755.1 Treponema sp. | reverse complement strand
TGTGGCGATGTGCGCGAAGCATTTTCGAGATGTGCCTTTATCGTCGAAGGCAGAGTCGATTCTGGTGGCCAAGAACATGTTTACCTCGAAACTCAGGGGGCAATCGCTCAGGTGATAGATGGTCGTAGAGTGCTTGTCATTTCGAGTACACAGGGTCCGACAGGCGTCCAGAAGGCTGTTGCCCAAGTGCTAGGCCTGCCTATGAGCATGGTAGAAGTCGAGGCAAGGCGCCTCGGTGGAGCATTTGGCGGCAAGGAAGATCAGGGAGCAAATTGGGCTTGCATGGCCGCTGTTGCTTCTTGGGTCACCGGCAAGCCAGTCGAAATATACCTCAACCGCAGGGATGATATGCGGGCTACAGGCAAACGACATCCTTATTCTACGGATTTTCGTCTCGGCGCCGATGCGAGTGGCAAACTTATTGCTTTCGAGGCCGACTATTACCAGAATTCTGGCTCGACCTGCGATCTATCGGCAGCAATTCTTGCTCGAACTGTGCTGCATGCAACCGGTGCATATCAGATTCCAAATGTGCGGGTAACCGGCTATATGTGCCATACGAACTTGCCCTCTTTCACGGCGTTCAGAGGTTTTGGAGGGCCCCAGGCATTCTTCGTGATCGAATCTGCTATCGATGCGCTTGCACAGAAGATGGGAATCGATGCTGTCGAAATAAAGCGGAACAATCTCTTCAAAGAAGGGGATGTAACCTATTATGGTATGACTATGGAGCGAGTGCGGGCGTCTGACTCGGTCGAGCGGCTTCTATGCAAGGTCGATTATCCTGCGCTAAAGGCCAAAATTGCCGAATTCAATGCCTCTCATCGACTTGAGAAGAAAGGTATTGGCCTTATTCCTGTAGCATTTGGCATAAGTTTTACCAAGCTACAGATGAATCAAGCGGGAGCTCTAGTGCACATCTACACCGATGGATCGGTAGTGGTCTCGACAGGGGCTATTGAGATGGGCCAACAGGTGGCTCGAAAAATAGCGATAATTGTCGCAAAATCTCTTGGTGTTTCGATAGATCGAGTTACGGTTCAACGCACTACAACTTTGACAGTAGCCAATGCTGTGCCGACCGCCGCGAGTACGGGATCGGACATGAATGGTATGGCGGCAAAAATTGCATGCCAGGAAATCCGAGGAAGACTATTGAAGAAAGCAGCTGAGCTCCTTATGGTCGATCTGGACAAGGTTGATATCAAAGATGGAGCAGTACTACTAAATGGAGCACCCAGCCATATTAGCTGGGAGCAACTTGTCGAAGCCATGAGCGCATCGCGCCAAGACCTATCCGCACATGGCTTTTATGCAACGCCTGCACTCGAATATGATATGAAAACGGAGCGGGGAAAACCCTTTGCCTATCATGTCTATGGCGCAGCGCTGGTAGAAGCCAGCATTGATGTCCTGCGGGGCACATGTACAATAGACAGGGTTACAATTGTGCACGATATTGGAGAGAGTATCGATCAAAGCGTCGATATAGGTCAGATCGAAGGAGCCCTTGCACAAGGGCTAGGCTGGGCTCTGCTCGAGGATTTACGCTTCGAACCCAATGGCAAGCCTATTTCGGACACATTGTCTACCTATAAGGTGCCGGATATCGGCTTTATGCCTCCTAGTATCGATATCGAATTCCTACCGGGCATCGATAATCCCTTTGCACCATATAACTCAAAGGCAGTTGGCGAGCCC
>JAAYWE010000263.1 GCA_012516755.1 Treponema sp. | reverse complement strand
TGCTCGTAAATCCTTCTTTCGATCAGTCCGATTTTGACAGAGAAAAGGAGAATGCCTTGCTTGCGCTGCAGGCAATAGAACAGAACCCTTGGACAATGACACAGAAAATAATGAACGAGGCTTTTTTCAAGGGGCATCCATATGGAGTCAACCCCGAAGGCACCGAAGAAAGTATTGCGCCAATGATGGCTGGAGATGCTCGAGATTGGTACAAGGAACATTTTTCTGCGGATAGGATTTTTCTTGTTGCTATAGGAGATTTCAATCCAGCCGAGCTTGCTTACAAGCTCGAAAAGCTTCTTGGTGACATTCCTGACTTGAATCTTGGACCGATATCAAAGCCGCAGGAGTTTCGAATTGGGCTTTCGGGATTCGGATCTTCATCGGAATCAGGATTGCCATCGGGGTCTCTCATTACGCAAGCCCACGATCAATCGAAGGGGATAATTTACCTTAGGGGAGATTTTGCAGCGCCAGCACCCGGAAGCGATGATTATTTTGCGACAACCCTGGCAACACGTATTTTTTCGGATTTGCTTTTCGCGATTGTGCGCGATAAATACGGAGCAGTCTACACTCCTTCGGCTGCCATTAGGTCCTACACAGCAAATTATGGCTCCATAATGATTTATAAATCAGATGCGCCGGAAAAAATAAAGCAATACATAGACGAAGCCGCTGCTCTCATGGCGCAGGGAAGAGTGGTGTCGGTGGATCCGACCAAGACAGAGGCCGATGGCTATATGGCGCTCTCAGATGCGCTCGATACCTATAAGCAGCTCTATATAAATAATTATTTCGAAGCTGTTCGAACCAATGCTGCTATCGCCTCTATGATGATTCGCTCGATAAAACTGACAGGAGACCCAGCTGATTGGCTTAAAGACCAGGTTCGCATAGAAATGCTAGATGCCTCGGCGATTCAGAACGCCTTCGAGAAATATGTGATTAACGGCACTTTCCTATGGGTAGCAGTTGGAGATCAGGCTTTGCTCGATAGGCTTGACCGGAGAGCTTTCGAATCTATTCGCTGATTATGTTCAGTCAGCTGGGCTGGTGGGTGCTGTCCGTGGCGCTATCACTGCAGAGAAAGCCGTGCAATCGGAGCCGGCAGCGTTGAAAGCGCCTTCTCCGCTTGCTCTGGTGAGGTCATTACCACTATCATCGAACGATCGAGAGCCTCCGAAAGGAGTTTTCCGAAGCTGCGGAAATCGTCCATGTTCGCTGCAAGAATCTGGTCGCGGATATGTTGACGCGTCTCCTGAGTATACCCGGCCAGGATATTCATAAGGGCGTTAAATCCTTTGGCGTCTGGCAGTTGATAGGCATCCATATCTCCAATCGTACCAATGATCGATTTTTGGATCTCTTCTCTTGGCAAATTACAGGATTCAAGGAAAGTCGCTACCTTTCGGTAGGCTTCTATTGTCTGATTGAAATTTGGGTCGCGATAAGAAAGGAACATAAGCAAAGCGGAGGCGAGATCGAGGCTGGAAAACCCTCCATACGCTCCACCAATAACTCTTATTTGCTCCCAGAGATAGGAAGTATCCAAGTATTTTGTTGCCGCAAGAGCTCCACCGGCTATAGGGTCTAACCCTTTTAGGGGCATAATCATGCCTACGCTATTAACCTGGGTCTGCAGCTCTATCGTTTCGAGAGGAATGCGAGCGCTGTGGGCGTCTTCGTTTTTCGGAGAAGAGTTCTCATGCCCTTGAGAGAAGGAAGGATAACAAGCGCGCGATGCTTCGTTTACCCATGAATCGAGTTGTGGAAAAGACCTATGGGGTAAAGATTGAGCGAGCATCGCTTGCATGGGCAGAGACTGCGCAATACGGAGAATGGATTCCGCGGAAGCCTCGAGAATGGCTTTATCCGAGGTGATATTGACGAGCAGATTGTCGCGCCATATGAGCTCGCTATGCACCTCGCGTATTTCTGACAACACCGAAGGCCAATCTTCTTCAATGTTACGCAAGAGCTTGCGAAGAAAGAAGAGGCGTTCTATGCCCATAAGCCTTTCCGAAGCCCAGTATGCAGAATTGAATCGAGAGCGAAGCCTCAGGCCGACGATTCGAGCAGAAGCAGGAATCAGCATTGCCTCTGCTTGTGCTTTTTCCTCAAGGACAATTTGGCGGACTCGTTCGCGGTTATCTAATTGTGCGCTGGTCAGAATATCCAAAAGTATTTCGCTAAGAATGCCGACTTTTTCGGGCAGGGCTTTAGCCCGGAGGAAAAACCAAGGCACCGGCCTGTGTTCAGCCCAATGCGTTGTAGATATAACCATGCTTCTAATTCCGCCAGTATGCATGCCAATGCGCTGAATAAGCTGGACGAAATCATATTTTTCTGTGCCTGTCTCAATTAAGAAACGACCCAGAAGACTGACATAGGGCAAAAGCCTAGAGGGCAACTTTCCAAAACCGAAGCCTAGATCCAAGTAAAGAATGCCGCTTGTCGAAAGCTCGTGATAGTAGCCATAGATTCCAGACCCTTTGAATTCTTCCGTTGCTGATTCGAGAGGCTCTGAAGGCAGTACAGGGGCTTCTCCTGGAATATCGTCCAGAGAGAGCACAGGAATAGTTGCAAGCGCTTCAGGGCTATCCGGCTTGTCTTGAAGTTCCTTGAGGTTTTTGGCAGTATCTTCGATTTTTCTAAGTGCTTCGTCATCTAAGCTGGCTCGGGCTAGTGCAAGCATGGCCTTTTCAGCCTCTTCGCGTTCGTTTTTTAGGCCGGATGAGGGCAGAAATCTGACCGTGCTTCGGTGTTTATTCTTTAAGATTAGCGAATCTATGAGCTCACTGAATAGTCTATGGTTTTCTTTGGCAGCTCTTTTGGTTTGTTCAAGCGGTTCGGCAAAAGAAAGCGCTGATATTGGATCGAGGTCGTATAACCATTCATTTAGAGCATCCAGCATGATGGCAAGGCCACGGGGAAAAGACCCGGTGTTGCGTTCACGCAAGGCGAATTCCATGGTGTTGAGCGAAGCCGCGATAGTGTCGGGATCGATGCCATCGCAAGCGAGGCGCTCAAGTGTTGAGAAAATGAGCTCTTCGACCTTTGCAAGATTGTGAGGTTCAACACCTTTAAGCCCTATGGAGAAAGCCGTCTGGCGCATCTCTTCGTAGAAGCCAAAACCCGCAATATCCTCTCCGAGCCCGGATTCTATCAATGCCTTTCGTAGAGGAGAGGCTGGCGTACCAGTCAAGATATGGAAGAGAACGAGGGCTTGCATCGAAAGGAGCATATCCCCATGTTCATATAGCATCCAGTTGACCGCTGTATAAGCTTTAGCCGCTTCTTTTGAATTGGCCTGAAAATTGCGTTTGATGAGTAGCGGCTCTGGAAAAGTCTGTTGGATAGCTGGAAGTGAGTCAATGGAAGCGGCTTCAAATGGCGATAGCCATTCATCCATAAAGGAAAGGCGCTTTTCCGGGTCATCATCGCCATAGAAATAAATAAAAGAATTCGAAGGATGATAATATTTCTTGTGATATGCGATGAATTCTTCGTAGCTAAGAGTGGGAATCTCCAGAGGGTCGCCACCGGAATCGAGTCCATAGCAAGTATCGGGAAACAGGCTGCATTTGCATAGGTGATCGTGGAGGCTATCTGGGTCTGAATAGGCGCCTTTCATTTCATTGAATACTACACCCTTATAGCTGAGCTCTCTGGTAACAGGATCTACTTCGTAGTGCCAGCCCTCCTGCATGAAAGTATATTCGGTCAAATTCGGGTAGAATACCGCATCTAAGTAGACATCTATGAGATTATAGAAATCCTTGAGATTGGTGCTTGCCACCGGGTAGCAAGTCTTATCTTCGAACGTTATTGCGTTGAGGAAAGTATTTAGTGAGCCTTTCATCAGCTCGACAAAAGGTTCCTTTACCGGATATTTACGGGAACCGCAAAGAGTAGAATGCTCGATAATGTGGACTACGCCATTGTTTCGTTCAGGTGGAGTTCTGAAACTTATCCCGAAGACCTTGTTTTCATCCTTGTTGATGACAGATAGAAGTCGGGCTCCCGTTCGTTCGTGGCGGTATAGCCGAATGATAGAATCGAGTTCAGGCACCGAGGATTCTTTCTGAAGCACAAATGGCATGCGATACTCCTCTGGAAAATGATTATTGAAGAGAGTATAGAGAAGCAAAAAGCGCAAGGTTCCGTCTCTCTTTCCTCATAGCTTAATGCAATGCGTCATAATAGAAAAGTGTCTGCGGCATAAGAAGGCTTTAACAGATAACAAAGTTAGATGAGGATGACCAGCAAAAAATAATAGTTATATCCTGTCGAGATTTATTCGCAAAATCACGTCAAATTATGATTTTTCATGCAACCGATTTTTCCTTTCTTACGACATTATAGTGAACGCAAGAACCTTCAAGGGAGGAAGGAAATGAAAGCATCGAGAAAGGCAATCAGGTTTCTTATGGTAGGTGCCATGCTCATGGCAGTAACTGCGAGTACTTTTGCTCAGGGTTTTGGTGGAATGTCAAATCAGCGAGCAAAGACTCCGGGCTATGGATATCAAAGCGTGCCTCCAGTAGCTCCAAAAGCAGATCCTTATGGCAACAGATTTGGCGATGGATCAAGAGGATTCGCAAATCAAGAGAAGAGTTTTTTGGGCAACAAGCGATCGATGGGTGCTGGTGGCTATGGGGTATATCACTATTTTCAGTACCAGAAGCTATCGGCCGAAGACAGAGCCAAGGTAGATAAGATCATCGAGGATAGTGCCTCCAAGGTTCTTCCTCTCCAAAATGAACTTCGCGCTGCAAAGCTCAATTTGGACAATCTTCTTTGGAGCGCGAATCCCGACAAGGCCAAAATAGATGAAGCCATAGCCAAGATTGTGGATATTCAAAAGCAAATACAAGAGATTCGTGCAACTAACATTCTAGAGATAAATAAGGTATTTCAATCAACTAACTAGTTGAAAAACAGCTCAGCCTAGAGGCTGACTGACAGACTAAGCGAGTCGGTCCATACTAAGGAAATGTTGCTGCAAATGGGATACCTTGTAAAAGGCCACGTGGCTATCGACGCCGCGTGGCTCATTATACAGAACGATATATAAGATATATAATTGGAGGTGGCGGATGATTCCAATGAAAACAAATCAGGCAAGGCTATCGCTTTTTCTCATCTTAATTGTCGGAATTGCGTTTCTCGGTATTTTCCCTGTGGCTGCCCAAGCTGGTTATGGAAAAGGAATGGGAAACCAGGGTGTCATGGGCCCTACAGTGGTTCGCGAATGGTTCCGCAGCTTGAATCTTACAGACCAAGACCTCGATAAGCTCGAAAAGATTCTACAATCCAGGGAGCTCGAGCTTGTCAAAGCTCAGAACGAGATCAGAATACTTCAGACACAGATAGCAAATATCTTAGTCGACCCAGATCCAGATCTAAAAGCGATAGATGAAGCGATCTCGAAAAGCCTTCAGTATGAGAAGATCGTAAGAATGATACAGATCGATCGGCAAGTCGCTATCAGAAAAGTATTTGGAGAAGATCGCTGGCAGACCATTTTATTTCTTGTCCATGAAGCTCGGATGTCGGAAAAAGCAGGGAGATTTGCGAATTCCTTTAGTACTAAAGGGCTTAGTGCTGAAGAAGCAAATCGATACGGCCGTCTTCTTGGCATGCTTCGCAGAATCATGTGATGAAAAATATGAAAAAGCATTATATTAGGAAAAGCACTATATTATGAATAGAGACAATAGAATGGTTTGGACTATGAGCTCCGCAAAAAAAGATAGGGTCCGAATTGAGCAAGACAAGGCCGAAGCTCCGTCTCTTGCTCTTTCGTCCGAAGAGGAAACGTTGGATTTCGAGCTTGCAGCAAGAGCAACAAAGGGAGATAAGGGAGCATTTGAGCGCTTGATATGGCGTTGGTGGGACCGCATTCGTGGCTATTGCGCGAGCTTTGTCGGATTCGATGAAGAGCTTTCCGAGGAAGCAGTGCAAGAGTCGCTTATTCGTATCTATAAGGCCTTGCCCAAGTGGCGCAAAGAGAGTCTCTTAGGCGGCTATATCTATGGTATTTGCCGAACAAGCTGCGCCGATGTCATGCGTGTCAATGCGCGTCATCACGCTCGGAATCTTTCTGTGGAAGAGTTCGATTCTCTTTCTATGGAGAGTCCGCATGGATTGGGCGAGGAGGACATGCTAAGAAAAGAAGCCAGTCAGATGTTGGAACTTGCCTTGAAAATGTTAGAGCCCGAGGATCGCTCTATGCTCTATCTACATGAGGTTGATGGCATGGGGCTCTCAGAGCTTGGGCGCATGTACAATCTTCCTATAGGGACGGTCAAGTCAAGGCTTTTCCGTGCACGAGACAAGATGAGCGCGATGCTCAAGGAGATGGGATATGAGCTCAGCTGAAAGGAATAAAATCGATCTAAGGGCTGATCTCAAAGATACAGCCATGAGGAAAGCGCCTGCTTTTCCTGATTTTGCGCAGGTTTATAAAAAGGCGGAAGAGCAACCTCGGAAAAGGCAAAAGATATTGATTTCGACAGCTATTGCGATAACCGCCCTTGTTGCCAGCTTTTTTGTAGGGGGCTTATGGGAAAGCCGTTCTTCTGCTGATGTCGCATTGATTGACTCATGGTCTGTAACACCAGCCCCGATAGCTATTGGCATAAGCGCATTGGAAGACGAAGACGATCAGATCATCCTTACTTCTTCGAAGAATTCCACACTGAATCTCTATATTCAGGGTCTGTGGGAGAGCACATCGACAAACGGGCTATGAAGGCCTTTGTTTGCATTTCATCATCTACATATCCCATATACAAATATTAACGCTCAATAATTGCGCGCAAAGATAGCTAGATACTTTGCAGGCGCTCCGCAGATCGCACAAGGTCCTTCTATTTGATCTTGTCTATCCAGCGGCAAGCAGCGAATTGTAGCTTTAGTCTTTTCTTTGATAGAAGCCTCACAAGTGGGAGAACCACACCAGAGGGATTCCGCGAATCCACCGGGCGCTCCCTCTGTGCCAGCGGTCTCTGTGCCGAAGAATTCGATGAGGGCTCCAAGATCGGAAATGGGCTTTGTATTTTCTTGGCGGAAAGATCGGGCTCGCTCAAACAGAGAGTCTTGGATGAACTTAAGCAATTCTCTTAGTTTGCTTGCGGCTTCGGTGTTGGAGGTAGTCAGTTTTTCGCTTGTATCTCTTCGCACCATTACAACTTGATTTGATTTTATATCGCGAGGTCCTATTTCGATTCGAACTGGTGTACCGCGAAGTTCCCATTCAGTGAATTTCCATCCGGGGCTATAGGAATCGTCGATATCCAACACAACTCTAAAGCCAGCGGCTTTGAGATCAGCTTCGAGCTTTTCTGCATAAGCAATAACGGCTGCTTTCGAATCGTTGCGATAGATGGGAATAATGACGGCATCCTCAGGAGATAGGGCGGGTGGCAGCACAAGCCCCTTGTCATCGGAGTGTGTCATTATGACCGCACCTATGAGTCTAGTGGAAACGCCCCAGCTCGTCGCCCACACATAGTCCAGCTGGCCTTGCCGATTTTGGAATTGCACATCGAAAGCTCGGGCAAAATTTTGTCCGAGAAAGTGACTCGTGCCTGCCTGCAGGGCTTTTTTGTCCTGCATCATTGCCTCGATTGTGTAGGTCTCCACTGCCCCCGCAAATTTTTCGCTCTCGCTCTTCATCCCCGTGACGACCGGTACCGCAAGGCAGCTCTCAACAACATCTCGGTATATTTCTAGAATGCGCAAGGTCTCCTGGCGGGCTTCTTTTTCTGTTTCATGGGCAGTATGGCCTTCCTGCCATAGGAATTCCGAGGTTCTTAGAAAGAGCCGCGTGCGCTTTTCCCAGCGCATTACATTCGCCCACTGATTTATCAGCAGAGGCAGATCGCGCCAGGACTGAATCCAGTTTCGATACATCGCCCAGATAATCGTTTCGCTTGTGGGGCGTATGCAGTATGGCTCTTCTAGCTCTTCTCCTCCGCCATGGGTCACTACGGCGAGCTCAGGAGCAAAGCCTTTGACATGTTCTGCTTCTTTCTTTAGAAAGCTCATTGGGATGAGCAAGGGGAAATAAGCATTTTCGTGGCCGGTTTCCTTGAATCGCCTATCGAATTCGTTTCGAATTTTCTCCCAGATTGCATATCCTCGCGGACGGATCACCATACTGCCTTTGACAGGTGAATAATCGGCAAGCTTTGCATTCAAAACGATATCGATGTACCACTGCGAATAATCGGCTTCGCGCGGCGTTATTTTTTCTGGCATTTGCAACACCTCTTCCAGTCGCGAGGATTCGTCATACTATAGTGAAAAGAAGTGCTTCAATCAATTGCTGGAATGAAGTAGGATATAAATGTGACAAGGCGCAACTTTCGCTTTACATATTGGCTTTTTTCAAGTATTAGCTTGGTGATTCTTGTAACCTCAATTGTGTTGACTGTTCGCATTGGAAACGATAAGAGACTTCCTTTTTTTCTTGCTGATTTGAATCTTTATACGGAGTATTTTTTCCTAGATTCACCGATAGGAATGCAGTTGGCCGGAGCTCTGGAGTGCTGTTTTCTTGTATTTGCAGCGACTTTCATGCTGATTGCTGTGCTTTTTACATTCCAAAAAACAGTCTCTGCGGAGATATATCTGATTGCTCTTTGGATTTTTTTGGTTGAAGCCGAAGCTCTAAGGCTCCCAATGCTTATCATAGCGCAGCGAAGCACACACACCGGTTCGTTGATTTCGCTCACGAGACTGATATATGGCGCAAGATTTTCAGGGCTTATTTCGCTCTTTATTTCCGGTTTATATGCCGTAGGAATCGGAAAAGAGAGGCCGCAAACAGGCTGTTTATTAGCTCTCCTTTTAGGTTCGGTGTTTGCTATGCTCTTGCCTATCAGCACGGATCGCTTTCAGTCTTCGTTCATGCTTCAGGCAGGGTATAGCGAGCTCACAATTATTGTAACTGCCTCGCTTATAGTCTTGAATGCTATAGATTATTTTGTTGCAGCAAGACAAAAAGAAGATAAATCTTATGTGTTTGTAGGAATTACGCTCACAGTGGCAGCCGCTTCTTGGGTATGGCTTTGGGACACAAGAGACTTCAAATGGGGATTGATAGTGGTTATTGCATTTGGACTCTGCATTTTTGCGTCTATAAAAATCCTTCATTATATCTATATATGGAAATAGCGTTTACTGCAACGAACCTTGTGTATGCTTTAGGCATTCTATAAGGAATTGTCTCATGCATAGGCATAGGCGGGCACATACTCTGAGTTTTTCTTAAGGGGTGTGGGGAAGCCCCGGAGCCAGAGTTTTCTTTCATGAGGGAACAAGTGTGTTCGAGTAAGGAATGCGCGTTGCTTGAACTGTGTTAGCCTTGCCTT
>JAAYWE010000262.1 GCA_012516755.1 Treponema sp. | reverse complement strand
ATGCAAATTCCTTAAAAGATGGGATTAGTATGGATTCCAGCGATTCCGATTTCAATTCATATTGTATTGTGACTCTGGGGGGCAGTATAAGAGTGGCAAATATACGGTTCGGTACCTTAACAGCGATAGCCTTAGGCTCGAAGCCACGCTTCCGGATTTCGATTTGGTATGAGCCTGGCCTAAGCCTTATCCCATCAGATGTATTTCCAATATATGTGTTTTCAGCGTAAAGGGCTGCTACATCTGGATTACCTTCGAAGCTTATCTTGGCGCCAGGGTTAACAAGTCCTGGGTTGACTAAAAGGAAAAAGAGAATGATAAAGATCAGCACCGCAAAGAGAATTGGTATGTATATACGTGGCCGAATGCCAAAGATCGGCTTTAAGGTTACTTTAGCCTTTTCAATATCTTGATCGGTGATTTTTTCGCTCTCTTTCATTATAAAAGCAGCCTAGCCGATGGGCACCGTCTTGTCAACGATATATGCTCATGATAGCTTGAAATCGGGATGAAGAATATGGACATTCTCGATAAGCTCGTTGTGTTTTCTGAAGACCTGCTCACAAGAAGGAAAAAGAGATCTCTCCGCGCTAAGATGAAACAGCAAAAACGCCATCCCATTTTGGACTGGATATATGCCATCCTTTGGGCTGCTTGTGTTGTGCTTGTCATAAACCAATACTTTTTCCAAAATTACCGAATACCATCGGGATCGATGGAAAAAACGCTTCTAGTAGGAGATATGATTTTTGTAGACAAACTCTCCTATGGCCCCGAACTTTTGCCTGGTGTCTTAAAAACCCCAGGAGTCTCCACACCTAAACGAGGAAACGTCATTGTCTTTGAAAATCCTACATATCTCTCGCGCGGCCCGATCTATACGATTTTTCATCAATTGCTTTATATGGTTACATTTACCTTGGTCGACATAGACAGAGAGCCAACCGGCGAGCCGCGAGTGCACTATCTCATAAAGAGAGCCATAGGGGTTGGGGGAGATACGCTTCGCGTAAGGAATGGTGAAGTATTCATAAGGCCTAGGGGATCATCGGTGTTCTTTGATGAGCGGATGTTGATGGATGGTCTTGGATTACCTGCAAAGATGCAACGATTAGTTGAATCAAGCGAATATCCAGAGATAGACAATGTCGGCGTAGCCTCAGCCTATACAGAACTTGGCCTTTCTCTCCCTTCTCGAGTAGGGATGCCAAATGTGCAGCATGCAAATAAGGACGCTTTCCAGTATGACATGGTTCGTGTGACCACTCTGCGAGATGCGAATCCCTCTGACTACCGAAACGCACAACTTGCACAGCGCTATGAAAATGGATGGTATATTGCGGATTCGCGGCTCTTTCCTATGGGTGACAATAGAGACAATTCACGCGATGCACGGTATTTTGGACCAGTCGCTGAAAAAAAAGTGCTAGGCCATGCTCTGTTTATTTACTTTCCCCTCAGTAGAATTGGCAGTATCCATTGAGAGTGATTATGTATGTTCGCTAAACGCTCCATACGATATGCAGAAAGAATACAGCGGAAAAGGACTCGAAACAGAATACTCCTATATATCGCTCTTTTTATCGTTCTGTGCATTGTCTTGAGGACCTTTGTGTTTCAGACCTGGAAAGTTCGCGGGGAGCTTATGAAGCCAACGCTCAGAGATGGCGACATAGTCATAGTTTTACCTTGTCTGTCTTTTTCGGATAAAATGCTCGTCAGTTTGGCTGGCATCCCTCAAAAAGGCGATGTCGTTCTTGTTGAAGACGGCTCCGAATCGATCGTTCCCACTATGACGATGATCGAGGATTCAGCATTGAGATTTATGACTCTGCAGAAATATTCACTTCTGGCAGCCGAATTTGGCAAAGGCTTCGGTCTTCCGACAGTAATGAGAATTCAGAGTATCCAACACGATAAGGATATTTCCAAGTCACAGCCTGTATATAGGCTTGCTACGGACTCTCAGAGCGATAAAAACTTCATGACAGGCGACCGAATTGTTCCACCATCGCTAATTAAGGGCAGAGTAGTCTTGAAGATATGGCCATTAGCTCGAATTGGAAAGGTGCAATGAAAGCATGGACTTCACAGGTTTTTGGGCATGAGAGAGGAATATTTCCAATTATCGATCCATTCAAGATACGCTCGCTATATGTGCATATTCCATTCTGTGCGGATCGATGTTCTTATTGTGATTTTTTCTCTGTGCCTCTGATCAAAGATCCAACTTTCTCTACAATCGAATATGAAATCTCCTATGTGCAAGCAACGCTTATGAATATTCGGAATTGGTCGAAACTGTTTGGAGCAGGGCCTTTTTCGACAATATACCTGGGTGGGGGAACGCCATCGGTTATTGATAGACGAGCACTCAAAATACTGATAGACGACCTTGAACAATTTGTGGATACAGATTGCGAGTGGACCATCGAAGCTAATCCCGATAGTCTTGATAAGGCCTTGCTCGACATGCTCGCCGGAACTGGAGTGAATCGTATCTCCCTTGGAATTCAGACTCTCTCAGAAGAAGAATGGCCTATTTTGCGACGAGTAGGCTCTAT
>JAAYWE010000261.1 GCA_012516755.1 Treponema sp. | reverse complement strand
GCGTGGCATCTTTATCACACAGTAATCCAAGGCGGGCTCGAAGAAAGCCGTTGTGACACCTGTTATCCTATTGTGCAGGTCGATCAAAGAATATCCGAGAGCTAGTTTAGCCGCTACATATGCCAGCGGGTAACCGGTGGCTTTGGAGGCGAGAGCCGAACTGCGCGAAAGTCGGGCGTTGACTTCAATTATACGATAGTCACCGCATCGCGGATCCAGGGCGTATTGGATGTTGCATTCACCTACAATACCCAAGCTTCTAACAAGCTTGAGAGCGATGCTTCGCAAATTGTGGAATTCTTCATCGGTCAAGGTCTGCGATGGGGCTACGACAATGCTCTCGCCGGTGTGAATTCCCAGTGGATCGATGTTCTCCATGTTACAAATAGCAATGCAGTTATCAGTTTTGTCTCGCACAATTTCGTATTCGATTTCCTTCCACCCACCAAGCCATTCTTCGATTAACAGCTGCGGAGAAAGGGCAAGGGCTTCTTCTGCTCTTATGCGAAGCTCTCTTTCGTTTTTGCACAGTCCGGAACCTGCGCCGCCAAGCGCAAAGCCCGCCCTAAGCATCACGGGGTAACCTATGGTGTTGGCACATGTGAGCGCCTCTACAATATTGGCAGCTGCCTTGCTCTCTGGCGTCTTGAGACCCAGTTTCCGCAGATGGTTTGCAAAGAGTTCGCGGTCTTCGGTCAATTCGATTGCTTCAATCGGCGTGCCAAGTACATCTACCGCATATTTATAGAGAACGCCGGCTTTGCATAGAGCGAGCCCACAGTTGAGTGCCGTCTGGCCACCAAAGGAGAGTAGTATCCCATCAGGTCGCTCTTTTTCGATGACCTGCGTTACGAATTCGGGAGTCAAGGGCAAGAAATAGGTTGTATCTGCCATGCCCTCGCTTGTCTGATTAGTGGCGATATTAGGATTGATAAGTATAGTTCGGATGTTCTCTTCGCGGAGAGCCTTGAGGGCTTGCGATCCCGAATAATCGAATTCGCCAGCTTGCCCGATTTTGAGTCCTCCGGAGCCAAGCACCAGCACCTTTTTCATGATTCATACCTCGTTTTGCTGCTTGCGACGGCTACTTCCTGCAAAAATTCCTGGATCAAGAATTGGGTATCGCGGGGGCCTGGGCAACCTTCTGGGTGGAATTGAACTGCGCGAAAAGGTGCTTTTGAGGCTCGAATGCCTTCGATCGTTTCATCGTTTCCATTAACGAACCATGGTTCCCATCCTGTGGGCAGAGAATCTTCGCAGATAGCGTAGCCATGGTTCTGGCTTGTGATATAGCAGCGTCGGCTTTTTGTCTCGATTACAGGCTGATTCTGACCGCGGTGGCCATATTTTAGCTTATATGTATCTGCGCCAGATGCAAGGGCAAGGAGCTGTGTTCCAAGGCATATTCCGAAAATAGGCTTAGATTCCATAAGGGCATGCCTGATATGAGCGATGGTCCTTGTACATGCCTTTGGATCTCCTGGCCCATTCGAGAGAAGAAGGCCATCGTATTCGATGTGGTCTAGAGGATAGTCCCAAGGCAGGCGGATCACTTCCGAACCAGCATCCAGAAGAATACGCAGGATATTTGCCTTAGCGCCGCAATCGACCAGCGCAATTGTAGGTCTTTTGCTCATCTTTGAGCTATTTTCTACTGAGCCGTATTTTTCCCACTTTTTTGTCGATGAGCGATCTGTGAGCTGATAATTCTCTGGTATATATCTCTTTGGGCTCGATGGTGAGACGAGTCTGACTGGATTGCCGACCTTGAATTCGTCTCTTATGGGCTGCGGCGTTCCTTCGATGAGTATCTTGCCATGCATCACTCCCTCTTCGCGTAAAGTGCGAATCAGTCTTCTTGTGTCGATTCCTGCAATTCCAGGAACATTCTCGTCATTTAGCCATTTTGAGAAAGATCGCTCAGCGCTGTAATGACTCGGTTCCGAACAAGCCTCGGCTATAACAACGGCGCTAACCTGGATTTTTTCGGACTCGAAATCGATAGGAATACCAAAGGCGTTTTTGCGCATGCGAGGGACTCCATGGTTTCCTATGAGTGGGTAGGCGAATACAAGAATCTGTCCACAGTATGAAGGATCTGTCAAAGACTGGTTGTAACCGACCATTCCTGTTGAAAATACAACTTCGCCTTCTGCAGAGATATCTGCTCCGATCGAATATCCCTCGAACGTCGAACCATCTTCGAGCACAAGGCATGCTGACTTGAAATGTACCGACATATAACTCCTATGGAAGCTTTTTGCGAATTTATCCAAATATTCTGAATATTTCAAGGGCTTTATGCATCAAAATAGGATAAATATTCATATATAATTCATATATAATGAGAGGATCATAGATTCATAGCAATACTCAATCGAAGAGAACCCTCATAATGCTCATATAGAAGGGAATCGTGATCATCGAAGCGACCGTGGTCAACGATGTTCCAATGGCTGCGTACTCAGTATCGGATTTATAGGTTTCCGCAAGGATAGGTGTCTGGGTCATGGCAGGCATCGAGGCTTGCATCACAAACACTTCCTTCATGAGAAGTGGTATATCTAGGCTCCTGACAACCATAAACATGAACATGGGCGTTATTAGGAAACGCCCTACAAGCACGGCTATGAAATCCTTTTCGAACTTCAGCTCTTTCCAGTCTACCCTCGCAATCACTATGCCAATGAATAGCATTGAAAGGGGTGTTGTCATATTACCCAGATACTTACAGGTATCCATGATGGGTTTCGGGAGCATTATTCCGGTTAAGATAAATAAAACCGCAATCAAAAAGCCAATGAGCGGAGGTGACAGTATGCGTTTTAGCCCCGATAACGAGACGAGCGAAGGCTTTGGCCTGCTATTGCGCAGGGCACCATCCATAGCAATGCCATATACACCTATAGTCCAGAAGAGCGTGGTGTTGGCTATATAGTATAGTAGGGCATAGGGAAGGCTCTCATCTCCAAAAAGCAATAGATTGACCGGTAGCCCTATAAATACCGAATTCGATAGCGCAAACATCGAGCGAAATGTGCCTTTTCTATCCTCTTTTACCTTGAGCAACTTACCAACCATCATGGCCATGAGGTAGCTTACTATCATAACGGCAAAAGGAATAACAAGGCCAGGCAGCATCGAGAGGAGCGTCTGCCTGTCATAGCCTCCCATAAGATTCGATATCATATATGCAGGAAGCGCTACATTGACTACAAGGCGAGAAACGAGGACGCTTCCTCCGTCTTCGAACCATCGGGCCTTCGAAAGCCCAAACCCGATGGCAATCATTATGATTACGGAAAATACACTCTGGAGAGCACTAAACATGGTTGTTTCCCACCTCTCTGTGCCAGCCGGTCTCTTCTTTTTTAAGAGGCATTGTATCATTATCCATACTATTTTAGCTGATCCGTCTGAGCCGCCAACTTCCTCGAAAAATCCCGGTAAAGCGCAAATGCAAGGCCGACTGATAGTGTGTCAACAATCGGTTGTACCGTCATAAGGCCATATAAGGGAATTAGTTTATCCATGAGAAACATGAGCGGCACATCGATTGTCGTTTTGCGGAATACCGAGATGGTTAGTGCTCGTTTGCCTTGACCTGTGGCTTGGAACATTGTTGTAATGAGATAGCTTATGGCCATCATGGGCGTCATAAGACATAGAATTCGCAGAAAGTTTGCGCCCAGCCTAATGGTCTCCGGATCATTTATAAAGAGCCTAACAATAGGCTCCGCAAAAATCTCGAAGATAATAATGCAGAGAAGCGAGAAGCATACCGCGACGGTACGCGCGAACTTGTTTGCCTGGTGAACTCTGTCGAATCTCTTTGCTCCATAATTATATCCTATAAAAGGAAGTACACCCTGAGAGATTCCCATAGTCACATTCATCGGCAACATATCGATTTTTTTCGCAATTCCGATCGCAGCCAGGGCAGCGGAGCCATACTTTGCCGTAAGGTTATTTAGGACTGTGTTGGAAGTAAGCGATAGAATATTTTGTAGAGATGCCGGCAATCCGACAGAGACCACTTTGGCTGCAATGCTGAATTCCTGATTCAGATCCCGTGGTACAAAGGAGATGATGGTTTTGCCTTTCTTGTATGCAAGATATACAACGAAATAACAAACAACCGCGCAGTTCGATAAAAGAGTTGCGATAGCCGCACCCTTTACTTCCAGGCCAAATGTAAAGATGAATATCGGATCCAGGATTATATTGAGGATACCTCCAAAAGACATTCCGATGCTCGCCTGTTTTGCTCCTCCTTCGGAGCGCACCAGGTGTCCAAAAAGCATACCCATTACCGTAGGTATGCCTCCGATCACCAGAACCCATATTATATAGTTGCTCGCAAAATCATAGGTCTCCTGGTTAGCTCCAAGGAGCATGAGCAGCGGTCTCTGGAATATAAATGCCAGTATCGAAAAGATGGCGGCAACGAAAATTGCGGAAAGCAAGCAAAAGCTAGATGTCTGTTTGGCTTTGGCGGGTTGGCCTGATCCAAGGAATCGCGATATGACACTACTGCCACCCACTCCAAAGAGATTGGCAATAGCCGTTAACATTGTATATGCGGGCATGACGAGCGAGACCGCAGCCACCTTTCTTGGATCGCCCAATTGACCAACGAAGAAAGTATCAGTGACATTGTAGATCATTGTCACGAGTTGACTTATTACGGTTGGCAAGGCAAGACTAGCTACTGCAGATGGAATCGAAGCACTACGGAATACTTCTATTCTTGCTGCATCATGGGCTGGAGCTACATATACGCTTTCATGTTGAACATCTTCCAAATCGCACGAACCACCTTTCTTATTCGTTTTTCCATTCCCAGGAATAACATAGAACCCTAGATTATCCTAATACACAAATAATCTAAAAGGGTTATGAAATCCCGGAAAAGGATCTCATCGAAGATAACCCAGCCATTGTGCCTGTCGCGAAATCATAATATCCACAAGTTCCGGGACTTGCTCGCAGATAGGCACAACCGGATTGACCAAAAGAGCCTGAATTACGAGGTCCTTGCTTTTCTGGAGAATCGCCTCGGCGGTGAGATCGTAGACACCGGTGTAATTGCGCAAGAGAGCGGCAAAAGCCCTTGGATAATCGGGAAATGCCACACCTTCTATACCCTTTCTGTGCACGCGAGCAGGTACCTCCACGGTTACATTTCCGGGTAAGCTTGGGATGAGTCCATTGTTCATTATATTGACAGCCGCTTCCTCATAACCCGAGTCTTGGAGTATTCCTTCGATAATTGGCACCAAGCGCTCCTTTACCTTAAGCTCGATTTTGGGCTGGAGCAAGCTCAAGGAGCTACTATACAGCAGATAGAAATCGAGTATTCCCTTATTGTCTGCGACACTGTGAGCCCAAGGAATATATTCTCCAATATGGCTGTCAGAGGTGATAGGCAGGAGGTGGAAATGCTCTAATATTTGTCTGAAGAGCTTTCTATCGGCCCATTGCCTCGATGAGAGAGTACGACCAATATCTGGCAAATCAGTCTCACCTTCGGTTTTGGGTATATTTCCTGTCTCCTGGATGTATTCCAGGATATCCGAATAACCGATCATTCTTTCGAAAAAGGCCGGCGCTTTGGCTAAGATTTCGGGATATGCGTCTTCTCCTGTCTCGCGATAGCGGGCAGAGATAAGGACGCTAAAATGATTGAGTCCGCCTGCCCTAAGCTCGAGTTTTTCGAGAGGGACACCAAGCATTGGGGGGATATAGCGAGCGAGCGAGGCTATCTCATGGCATAATCCGATGAACTTCAGCCCTGGGAATTTTCGAAGAACTGTAGTGGTGATGGAAGTCATAGGATTGGAAAAGTTGAAAATTGTCGCATCGGGACAGAGCTCTGCACAATCCTGACAAATTTCGAGAATAGGCGGAACAATTCGAAGCGCATGAAAAAGTCCGCCTGCGCCGCCATTCTCACCATAGACCTGAGGTATGCCATATTGTAATGGAATCTTCCAATCTTGATCCCACAGTTCGAATCGATTACCTACTTCTATGGAGATAATGACAAAATCCGCTCCCTTAAGAGCCTCTCTTCGGTCGGTATGCGCCGATAGGGTAAAATTGAGTCCATTAGCCTCTGCAAAAGCTTGTGCGGCCTTATAGACATTGCCAAGGGCTTCTCCATCGATATCGACAAGCGCAATATGAGAACCTTTGAGCAAAGTGCTCGAAAAAATGTCGCCCAGCGTGCCAAATCCGAACTGTGCGCTTCCAGCGCCGATAAGTACGATTCTCATTGTTATTCCTCCAATAATCTCGATCCAGAATACTATCGATATATAAAGGGGAGGCGTGCATCGCTTTACTTCTCAATGAATTATCCGCGAATCAAAACCGTCCCCGATCTAAGTATCCAAAAGAGAGAATCCCTTTAGATTAGCTATCCGCAAATAGACTATCCCCGAATCAGAGCTACAACTACCACTATAGCCGCGAGCGCGAATCTATACCATACGAACAGCTCCGCCGAATGCTTCTTAAGGTAGGACAAAAGATATTTGATACAAAAAAAACCACTCACGGCTGCCACAATGAATCCTATCGGGAAAATAGATAATTCGCTTTTACCAATGGTTCCTGCACCCATCTGTTCCGAAAAATCGTAGAGACTTTTTAGGCCTGCTCCGGCGATTATAGGCGCAGAAAGCAGAAAGGAAAAACGCGCCGCTGCTTCCCTCTCGAGCCCAAGCGCAAGTCCCGCAGTAATAGTCGAACCCGAGCGCGATACACCCGGAATGACCGCAAGAGCCTGTGCAAGGCCAATACAGAGAGCATCGCGGGCCTTTATCTGGTTAAAACTCCTTCTATGCTGTGCGTATTTATCTGCAATCAAGAGAAGGAGTGCAAGCAGAGCAATAGATCCAGCCATAAATAGCATCGAGCTCCGCGGTATAGGATTGGAATGAAAAGCTTCGTTTATCTTGGATTCCATCAAAAGGCCCGAGACTCCCCCGGGTATACAAGCGAGCAAGATGTACCAGGCCATGAGTCGATCAGGATCTTCGCCTATTTTGAATTGAATCACGCTCTTGAACCAAGCCGAGATGAGCCGCGCCCAATCGGAGGCGAAAAAGACAATAACTGCCAGTAGCGTTCCGAGATGAAGCGCTACATCAAAGGTAAGGCTTGTGAGAGCAGGATTGTTCCATCCAAAGAGCCATGGAATGATTATAAGGTGCGCGGAGCTTGATATAGGAATAAATTCGGCGAGGCCCTGGACCATTCCAAGAATTATAGACTGAATAATGAGCATGCATTTTCCTCTTGGGTAACGCTATAGCATTCTAATTTTTACTCTGTTTAAGGTTTATCCGCAATATGGCATACAGCCTTGTCATCCGGGGTGTCTTTCACTATCATTAAAGCTAATCTTCCTGAGCCCATAGATAGGCCAATCAGGAGATAGGAAACTGCTATGATACTTCAGAACGCATTCAAGCCGGCTACGATAAAGATTGGGCTGGAAAGCGAATATAAAGATGAACTTCTAGAAGAATTGGTAGATATCCTTGCAAAGGACTATCCGAAAGATCGGATCTTTCCAAGAGAAGAAGCCTTGAGAGCTCTTAGAAAAAGAGAAGAGAAGATGTCTACCGGTATTTATAAAGGAGTAGCGGTTCCTCATGCGACATTCGAGAGCATCGATAAGCTTCGTGGCGTGATTGGTTTATCTAAAAATGGTATAGACTTCGAATCTCTGGACGGAAATCCGGTGTACCTGGTATTCATGCTCGTTTCTCCTCCCAGCCAAGCAGAAGCCCATCTCGAGGCTCTTCGACAGATCGCCCTTCTTATTAAAGATCATCTCTTGCTCGAAAATCTCATGAAAGCTACTACACCCGAGAAGGTGTTTGCCCTGATTCGAGAATTCGAAGATAGTCTCAACCCATGAGGTTGTGTTATGGATTCAGCAGATAGCATCGATAGATTGCTCGAAATAGAGCAGAAAGCAGCTCAGATAATCCAGGAAGCCGAAGAGAAGGCTTCCGGATTGTTAGTTGAAGCAAAAAAACGGTCGGAAATAGTCCAAAATCAGAAAATTTCTCAAATGCGCAGGGAACTCGAGGCAGATTTTGCAGCTTATATCGATTCTCTTACCCAAAAGAGCCACAAGGAGATCGAAGAGTATCGCTTGAGCCTTAATTCCATTCCCCTAAACCGGAAATCGCTTTTGGAGACATTGGAGGCTCTTCTCCAAACGGAAAACTGACATGGCCGAAACGCTCGATATCGCCTATCTCTATGCTCGCGTATGTGGGGCTTTTTCGAACATGAGACTGGGCGATAAGGCCGGAGAACTCATGCAGAACTCTGGAGGTGTCGTAGGGCTATGGAGACTCCTCTTTGATGAGGAGGCGCCAAGTATCGCCGAGGCAAGGCTTGTCTTCGAGGCCGAACGTAGAATAATAAAGCGCGCCATAGATAACTTTGTTCGCCTTACAAAACCCTTTTCAGATTCCAGCGAATTCATCCGTGCACTGATTTCGAAATATGAGATAAGCACCATAAAATCGATGCTATTTAGACTTCGTTCAGGCGAACCAAAGCCTGAGGCGACTACCTATTTTTCAAATATCATCGGGCAAGCCCTGGCTCGATGGCCTCGCATTACGGATATGTTCTCAGATACTCCATATTCATGGCTCGACAGCCATTGGCTCGACAAGATAGCAATGGCCGAAAACGAGCTCGACAAGCAATATTATCTGGAATTGTGGAAGACGGCGCTCGGCTTGCCAAGGCAGAAAGTCGGAGCAATTCCGGAGCTGATACGATGGGAGGTAATCTATCAGAATATAGTGTGGGCGATTCGTATGTCGCGTTATTATGGATTGTCGAAAGAGGATATTGCCGACACACTCGTCTATTTGCCACAAGAGGACACTACTTCGCTTGCTCTGGAGACTTTTTCTTATGATCTTGAGAGAATCGGAAGTTTCGATTCATGGCGACTTAAGAAACTACTGTCCAACCAGACAGGGATGGTTCTAGATGTCCCCGCTTTGGAGATTCGTGTTCTTGAAGATCTATTTTTTATGGTTAGGCGAAGCCTGCATCTCTATCCATTTAGCTATACGCCGATTTACTGCTATTTCAAGCTACTGGACTATGAGACATCGCTGCTCTTGGCGGTACTGGAGAGTACCAGGCTAAGTGTGACCCCAGAGGAAAAGATAAAATATGTGTGGATTCCAGGAGGAGGAACAGCATGAGCAGCGTGAGCATGCGCAAGGTCGAGCTATTGCTTCTCAAATCCGATATCGATGCGGTGCTGAAATATCTTGCAACCAAGCGTTGCTTTCAGATCATTTATCCCGATGAGATCGAGCGGCTTGCAAGAGAAAAGAGAGCGAGCTTTGGACTGGGGGGCAACGAAAAGTTGTTGGCCAGTGACAATGCGTTTAATAAAGCGCCTTCGACTGCTTCAACGATAGCCAGGCCTGCAATGAACGTGAAGCGCTTTGATGAGTCGCATCTCGAAGAACGACAAATCAACGAGCCTGATCTCGATGAGGAAAGGCTAGATGATGCGCAAAGGAAACTTGATTTTATAAGCCAGTTCCTTGGCATCGAAAGCACAAAAGATATTATCGAAGATAGCCGTTTGCCCGATGAGGATATGCTCTCAAAGCTAGAAGTGCTCTTCGACCGCTGCTCGCAGCTCAAAGTGAGCTTAGATGAGGAGCAGGCGAAATTGGATGGGCTTGCAGAGTCCATACATGAAGCAAAGGCTTTTGCCAGCCTTTCTCGTCCATTTGAAGAATTCGAGAAATTTTCCTATGTCTCGATTCAGATCGGCAAGGTGGCAAAAGATAAAATCGAAGAGCTTTCTCAGATGCTTGGCGATAGGGCAGTTATAATTCCTCTGGACGAAGAAGGGACTATTCTTGCTGCTTCTAGCCGCAAGGGCCGCTTTGCTTTCGAGACCGCGCTTTCCAAAGTGGGATTCGAAAAAAAGAAACCACCGGAAGGGCTCAAGGGTATTCCGTCGGAGACAATGAACGCACTCGAAGGTGCCTATCAGGTAGGAAAGCTCCATTTTGAGAAACTCTTGACCGAAAAAAAGGCACTAAAGGATCAATACAGTGATTTATTGCAAATTATAGCCTCCTCCATTCGGCTCAAGAAAGCCATCGCTTTGGTGGAGAGTAAGCTCGAAAAAACGCGTTGGGCCTATCGACTTTCGGGATGGGTGCCTGAAAATATGGTCGATAAACTTGTCAAAGACCTCCTCACTATGCTTGGAAACCGGATCTCCATTCGTGTCTACGATCCGCCTGAGCTGGACCTTGCCGGCACAAAGGAAAAGCAAGAAGGAGTGCCGGTTCTCTTAGAGCACAATTCTTTCGTATCGGCATTTCAGGGTATTGTCCTATCCTATGGCACGCCTCTATATGGAGACATAGATCCCACCCCATTTGTTGCTTTCTTTTTCACTTTGCTGTTCGCGATAATGTTCGGCGATTTGGGTCAAGGTATGGTGATCGCAAGTCTGGGGCTTGCAATGCACAAGGCAAAGAAAGGTCTTCTGGCGAGTTACAAGAAATATGCGCATGCTTTTATCGCTGCCGGCGTTGGTTCGATGATAATGGGACTGCTGGTAGGTTCTTTCTTTACGAGCGATACCGCTCTCATTCCGATCGAGAGAGCTTTGACAGGTTTTTTCTTGGGCAAACCTGCCGATCGTTTTTTGCAGATAATGCCTAGAGAAAATGTGAGCGCCATGTTTTATTTCTTTGGATTCACATTGGGCGTGGGCGTTATAATCAACTCAACCGGGATTGTTATCAATATAATCAACCTCATCCGCAGAAAAGAATATGGTGAGGCCTTCTTTTCGAAGACTGGCCTTGCCGGCGCGCTATTGTTTTGGTGGGCAATAGTAATGGTAGTTAGGATCATTTTAGGGAACAAGCTGGGTATAGTCGATGTTGCAGGCATTGGATTACCGCTCCTGGCTATTATATTCGCCGAGCCAATAAAGTCCTTTATCGACAAAACTTATGGAAAGCCACATACAGAAGAAGCTTCGAATTGGCTAATTGGCGGAATTATCGAACTATTGGATATAGTCAGCTATTTTGCCTCGAATACATTTAGCTTTTTGAGGGTTGGGGCCTTTGCACTTGCCCATGCTGTGCTTTCGTTTGTGATATTTACTATGGGCAGTCTTGTGAGCGGTAAATCCGCTTCTGGGCTGGCATTAGAAATCATAGTATTTTTATTTGGCAATGCAGTGATAATTGTGCTGGAAGGTTTAATTGTGACTATTCAGGTTATCAGGCTTCAGTATTATGAGTTTTTCTCGAAATTCTTTACCCGCACAGGTGAGCCATTCAAACCAGTTAGCTTTGCAGGTAAAGTATAATGAAGTCATGATCTATAACATTATGTTAGAAGGAGATTTTGTATGAAGAAGAAATTGCTATTCGGTGTTATGGCCTTTATGGCTTCAGCTGCTGTTTTTGCTCAGACCCAGGCTGAACCTGCAGCCGTATCGTCCTCGGTACAGATGGTAAAGTATATTGCCGCTGCTCTCGCGGTTGGCATAGCGGCGATAGGTGGAGCCATGGCTGTCGCAAAGATAGGTGCCGCAGCGATGGGAGCCATGGCAGAGAAGCCAGACCTTTCAGGCAAGGCTTTGCCTTATGTCGGTCTTGCGGAAGGCATTTGTCTGTGGGGATTCTTGGTTGCCGTGCTTATTCTGTTCCTATAAGGGAGAATAGGTTGGCATGATGCCCCTGGCAAGGCTCATGGATGCGAGAGAGCATTATTCTAGAGGGTACTATGGCAGAGATTTTTGTGTTAGCTGAAGAAGAGCTTCTCATAGGCTTTGGCATGATAGGCATAAGAGGAGCGGCTATATTCAATCGAGATGATGCAATTACGGCATTTCGAAGCGTGGTGCGCGACAAACGCTATTCGCACGAAGGCCAGACTTTTGACCTCTCCGACTGCAAGATGCTCATACTTAGCGAAGATGTATCGGATATGATCGGCGAAGAACTTTTGGAATGGCAATTGAGCGGAGACTTTCCTTTGATTGTTGAGATTCCGCCGCTCGCGGGTTCCTCGGCTCAACATACTCGTCTCGTCGATGCCGTGCGGAAGGCGATTGGAATCAAAATCGAATAGCAAAGCAGAATTAGGAAAAAGCATGGAAGAGATCAAAGGCACAGAAGCCCTGGAACGAGAAATCCTCGAAGATGCGCGCAAACGCGCAGAACGCATCATTCGAAAGGCCGAGGAAAGCGCCAGACTCCTTGGTGTACAAACCGAGAAAAAAATAGAAGAAGCCACAACTGCTCTTGTAGGAGAGTATCAAGCCAAAAAGAGGATCGCAGAACTTGAAATGCTTTCGCGCCTTCCTCTCGAAAAGGCAAGGCTCGATATTTCGTATCGCGACGAGATGCTTCGCAAGGCGCTTAAGGGGGCACTTGAAAGCATGAATCCTCGTCTTTTTGGCCTGTGGTGTGTGAAAAGGCTTTCCTGCCAAGCCGAGCTTGTTCGCAATTCGCGCGCAAGAGTGCTTGTACATGGCCTGGATTCAGAGACGATGAGAGACATTGAAGCATTGTTTGGGCAAGGTTCTGACATCTCGATCGAGGAAGTTCCAACCATGAAGGCTCGCGGCTTGGTAGTCGAGCCCATGGATACAAGCTATCGCATTTCGATAACCGAAAAGGAGCTTTTGGAATGGCTCTTAGATGAAAAGAGAGGCAAGCTTGCAGCGGCGCTCTTTGGAAGTTCTGCTTGAATACAGAGGTTGGCGCAAAGAACAAGGGAACAGAAGCAAAGAAATGAGTGCGAGAAAATTAGGGCAAGAAAAAATATGAATACAAGCATTCGAACAGGGGTAATTACCAGGATTTCAGGGCCTGTTGTCCTTGCTCGAGGACTGGAAGACGCAGGGCTCTATGATGTAGTAAAGGTCGGAGAATCCGGGCTAATTGGAGAGATCATAAAGCTCTATGGCGATGAGGCTACGATTCAGATCTACGAAGATAACACGCTTATGCACGTGGGAGAGCCGGTTGAGTGCATGCATAGACCACTTTCAGTGGCGCTAGGGCCTGGCCTCATAGGTTCGATCTACGATGGGATTCAGAGACCTCTGCCGGTGCTCAAAGGTCTTTCAGGCGCTTTTCTTAAGCCCGGGCTTGCTGGCGAGCCGCTCGATGCAAAGAAAAAATGGCATTTTGTGCCGCTTCTGCATGAGGGCGATTCAATAGGTCAAGGTATTGCCTATGGAAGGATTCAAGAGACTTCTTCTATTGAGCATAGACTCATATTCGATGCGAGAGTCCCTGCGGGAATTGCGGCCTATGTGGCTCAAGAGGGCGATTACACGATCGGAGAGACGCTTGTCAGGTCGGCTGAAGGAGCCAGTTATACTTCGGTTTCCAATTGGCCTGTGCGCGAGGCGAGGCCATATGGGGAAAAGCGAATGACGCGCGAGCCGCTTGTAACGGGCTTGCGGGTCATAGATGTGCTCTTTCCAATTGCGAAGGGCGGGTGCGCGGCGGTTCCGGGCGGTTTTGGAACGGGGAAGACGATGACGCAGCATGCAATTGCGAAGTGGTGTGACGCGGACATAATTGTGTACATTGGATGCGGCGAGCGCGGCAACGAGATGACCGAAGTCCTGACCGAGTTTCCTGGTCTTGTCGATCCCCGCACTGGCCGCTCACTCATGGAGCGCACGGTGCTCATTGCCAATACATCGAACATGCCTGTTGCGGCACGCGAAGTCTCAATTTATACAGGAATTACGATAGCCGAATATTATCGTGACATGGGATACCACGTTGCGGTCATGGCAGACTCAACGTCGCGCTGGGCTGAGGCGCTGAGGGAGCTATCTGGTCGTCTTGAGGAAATGCCCGCAGAGGAAGGATTTCCGGCATATCTCCCAACGCGCTTAGCCGAATTCTATGAGCGCGGTGGAATGGTGCAAACACTGCGACAAGAAAGGGGTTCGGTAACGATTATTGGCGCGGTTTCTCCCCCTGGAGGCGACTTCTCCGAGCCAGTTACACAGCATACGAGGCGATTTATTCGTTGCTTTTGGGCGCTCGATCGTGACCTTGCAAATGAGAGGCATTATCCGGCGATTTCCTGGAACGATTCCTACAGCGAGTACACCGATGATTTGATAGCCTATTGGGATGCCATTGATCCATCCTGGGATACCCTGAGAATAAAAGCGATGGATATTCTCAAAAAAGAGCGAAGGCTTTCGGATATCGTGCGCCTCATCGGCCCCGATGCTCTGCCGGATGAGCAGCGGCTCATACTCCTCACAGCAGACATGATAAGAAACGGTTTCCTTCAGCAGAGCAGTTTTGATAGAGTCGATATGTATTGCGCTCCTCAGAAGCAGACTCTTTTGCTTCAATGCATTCTGACTTTCCATGAGCTTGCGGAGACTGCAATAAAGAATGGTGCTCCTCTTCCCAAGGTATCCGCGCTGCCAATACGGGAGAAGATTGTTCGCCTCAAGAGTTCGCTCGAGAATGATAAGATAGAAGAAGGCAGGATGGTAATAGAGGAAATTCAGGTTGCCTTTGAGCAGCTTGGTGTTACGGTACAAGGAGCGGTTCTAGCATGAGAGGTCTTGAATACCACGGAATAGAGCGCGCAGATGGGCCGATTATCATTGCTGAACGCAGAGAGGACATCGGTTTTTCCGAGCTCGTTAGGGTCAAAGATAGGCAGGGAGAATATCGACTTGGCCGGGTTGTGGAGCTATCTGATAAGGCAGTGGCCATTCAGCTCTTTGCAGAGAATACCGGCATATCGATAGACGATGCCTGGGTCGAATACCTCGAAAAGCCCTTGACCTTCCGTGTTGGCGAAGGCATTGTTGGCAGAATCTTCAATGGTCTTGGGGAGCCCATAGATGGCTATCCGCCTATATTGTCTTCAGACCTCAGGGATATAAACGGCCTGCCCATAAATCCGAGCGCTCGCGTGTACCCCAGGGACTTTATCCAGACCGGAATTTCAGCAATAGATGGCATGAATACCCTTATCCGTGGCCAAAAGTTGCCGATTTTTTCCGGCAATGGCCTTCCTCATAATAGGCTCGCAGCCCAGATTGTGAGGCAGGCAAAAGTACTCAGCGGAGAAAGTCAATTTGCAATAGTATTTGCCGGTATGGGAATAAAATACGATGTTGCCCGATTCTTTATAGATTCTTTTGAGAGCTCTGGCGTCTTAGGCCGAGTTGTAATGTTTCTTTCGCTCGCGGACAGTCCATCGATAGAACGCCTTGTAACGCCGCGCACAGCGCTTTCCGCCGCGGAATACCTCGCATACGAAAAGAATATGCATGTTCTGGTAGTCATGACCGATATGACAAACTATTGTGAGGCTCTTCGTGAAGTCTCCGCAGCCCGCAACGAGGTGCCTTCAAGAAAGGGTTATCCAGGCTATCTATACTCAGACCTCGCTTCGATCTACGAGAGAGCGGGAAGAATCGAAGGCAGCGAAGGTTCCATAACTCAGCTTCCTATTCTCTCGATGCCCAACGACGATATATCACACCCCATTCCGGACCTTACGGGTTATATAACCGAAGGTCAGATCGTTCTAGAGCGGGAACTTTCGCAGCGTGGCGTGTATCCGCCAATCGCGGGGCTTCCTAGCCTTTCGCGGCTGATGAAAGATGGCATAGGGGAGGGTATGACTCGAGAGGATCACCGAGAACTTGCTGCCCAGCTTTTTTCCGCCTATGCCTATGTTCACACGGTGCGAGATCTAGCCGCAATCATAGGAGAAGAGGAGCTTTCGGACAGGGATAAAATATTCCTGAATTTTGGTGATCATTTTGAGAGCCAGTTTTTAGCGCAAGGCGAGTTCGAGAACCGCAGTATAGAGCAGACGCTCGACTTAGGTTGGAAGATGATATCGCTCCTCCCGGAATCTGAGCTTGTTCGTATCCCGCCCCAGATTCTTGCAAAATACCTGCCGCGTGATGATAGGGATGATCAGAATGATCGGGGTGGTCATAAAGAATCCCATGAAGTGGCTGCCCTAAAAGAGCCAAAGGAGAAATAGCCCATGGCTGAGCAAATGCCTGCGCCGACCAAGACGAATCTCATCAAGGAGAAGCGAAATCTGCAACTTGCGCTTCAGGGCTATGATCTTCTCGAGAAAAAGAGGGAAATTCTTGTCATCGAGCTGATGAAACGCATGGATAGTCTCGAGCTCCTGGAAAGGGAAGTTGCGGATATAACAGAAAAAGCCTATGCAGCCTTACGGAAGATGCTCCTTTTGGTTGGTCGAGAGAGGGCTCTTGCAATTTCATCTATGCCGGTGCGCGAAATCACTCTCAGCGCATCACGTATCAATGTCAGCGGGATGCGACTTCCTTCGCTCGATGTACACGCCAGTAGCCCCACTTTGAATTATTCTTTTATGAATTCATTTGCTATATGTGACGAAACTGTGATAGAGTTTACTGAGCTTCTTGATAAGCTCTCGACAGCGGCAGGAATGAGATCGATTGTATGGCGCCTTGCGCGGGAAGTCCGCAAGACTCAACGCAGAGTGAACGCATTGGACAAGATGGTGATACCTAGGTCACAATCGATTGTAAAATATATCGATTCTTCTCTGGACGAGCGGGAACGCGAATCGTTGTTTGCAGTCAAAATGCTTAAAAAGCGGCAAATAGGACAGCAAGAATCATGAAGAGAATGCTGGGGACCATTTTGGTGGCGATCAATGGTTCAGATGCCTCCATATGTGCTTTCAAATATGCATTGGCGCTCGCAAAGGCCTTTGGTTCGAAGATTATTGCCTGCTATGTGGTCGACACGGCTACTATCCGTCAACTTGCGCTCTCCAGAATCTTCGTACCTGAAGAGAGTGAAGAATACGAGCGAAATCTCGAAAATTCGGGCCTGCGCTATCTAAATTTTTGTGTCGAACTTGCTCATCAGAAACAAATGTATATTGAGACATCCATTCGTAGAGGCTCGGTTTCTGGAGAAATAGTCAAGTATTCGATGGAGATCGATGCAGATATCATAGTGCTAGGCGGTAACCCAGTCGATGTGCTCTATCGCGATGCGATTGCAGATTCCAATCACGAAGTCCTAAAAAATGCCCGATGCCCTGTGCTCTTTGTCAAGCCGCCCATAGGGGATGATATATACAAGTCTATATAGTATTGAATTGAATGATAGGCTTTGGTTTGCTTGTTTTCAAGAATCCGTATGATTGATCCAGTAATTTCTAATTGCCTTGAAATAATCAATTCTTTCTGTGATCTTTGCAATTTCGTTTGGATAGAATACATCAAGAGCATCGCATAATTCCAACATCCAGGATTTTCTAGTTTTCTTTGTATCTCTTTTTATTATATTTGAATTTGCTATTTGAATCTGTCCCCAACCTAGAGCTACTAATGTTAGACAACTCCATTCTAGATGTTCGATAGGCGAAAAAATGCACTCGCTAAATTCAAGCTCATAACCTTCTGTCTTATATGCAACAAACAATAATACAAAAAAATTATTATCATCACCGTAAAATCTTGCTAATCGTTCTACAGAAGTAAGATTTGGCATATTAAACTGTGTGCTTAGATTATGCGTTTTGCAATCGACAATATAGTATTTATTTTCTTGATCGTTAAATGCAAAGTCAGCCATTGATCTTCTTGCAAAGGAAGCATTAAACTCTTTTATAATTCCAGAAGGAATACATCTTATAAAGTTCTGTTCTAAGAATCCCTGAACAGCATCGCCAACAGCTCTCGGGCTATTTGCAGTATTGATATTCATAAGTTGCGTAGCATTCAGCATCCTAATAACGTTATATTCGATTTCTTCTCTTATTTCATCCTCAAAAATAGCACTTTTCATTTTATTTTTCCTC
>JAAYWE010000260.1 GCA_012516755.1 Treponema sp. | reverse complement strand
GGGAAGAGGCTTGTATTCCATGCACTAGCAATTCTAAGTTCGCTTTCATCTCTTAGCAGGCACATTCTTTTTATGTTGTAGTCCTTCAATCCTGATAGATAAAGAGGGCCGATAGGGGCTTCTAGAACATGAGCATAAAGATTTTCCCCTTGACGCGTATACCAACCCCATTCGGGCTTTTCAATGCCCGCAGCGCCGCAGCCATGTACAGATGCTTCATTCTTTTGCATCCAGTCACCTATTTCATTTAGAATGCTCTCAGACTGTTTCGGTATTTGACCTCTAGCATCCGGGCCAACATTCAATATCATGTTTCCGCCTTTAGAAACGCATTCCACAATTTTATGTATGAGTTGTTCAGAGGTTTTCCATGTAGAATCAGAGGCCACATATCCCCAATGATTATTCATAGTGAGGCATGCTTCCCAGGGAATAGGATTATTCTCATTATCCAAAAAACCACCTTTAGGGATTATCTGCTCAGGGGATGCAAAATCGCCTACATATTCAGGAGGGTCTTCCAAAACCAAGCTACCAAGGCTCTCTCCTGAGGCTTCAAGTCGATTATTTATGATGGTATTTGGTTGTAAGGAGCGTACCATCTTTATCAAATCTTTAGCTCGCCACATCTCACCAGACATCTTATCGTAGGAAAAATCAAACCATAAAAGTGGAATGTCTCCATAGTTGGTACAGAGTTCTCGCACCTGTTCATGCATATAATCTAAATAGCGGGAAAATTCATGATGCCTATTGCGATAGGCTTCATTGTCTCGCATAGGATGATGGCGATCTCCGAAATGTGGATAATCTGGATGATGCCAATCGAGCAATGAATAATATAGACCAGCTTTGATGCCTTCTTTCCGAAAAGCTTCCAGATATTCTTTGACGAAATCTTTACCTGCGGGGCAGGCGGTAGACTTAAAATTTGTGGTTTTGCTATCGAAAAGGCAAAAACCATCATGATGCTTTGCTGTAAAGACTGCATATTTCATGCCTGCTCTTTTTGCGAGTCTTGCCCATTCTGATGGATCGAAGAAATCGGGCTTAAAGTGTTGCGCATATTTTTCATACTCTTCTGTGCTAATTTTCTCTACGCTTTGAATCCATTCACCTCTAGCTGGTATCGAGTAGAGTCCCCAATGGATAAACATTCCAAAGCGGGCATCTTGAAACCATAAGATTCTTTTATTCCTCTCATTTTTATGTGTTCCCATTATTCTTTGTTCTCCTTTCCAATAAATTCGCGATATTCTGCAGGTGTACTCCCAGAAACTCGCTTAAAGGCTCGCCTAAAGGAATGTGAATTGCCATAGCCTATCTGAATGCTGATTTCTTCGATAGACAATTCTGTTTGTGCAAGCAGTTCTTTGGCCCTACTTAATCGGAAGCTTTGAAGCTTGGATGAAAAAGTTTCTCCAAATTGATTCTTACAATAATCATACATCCAGGTTTCTTTTTTCCCAAAATCCTTTGCTACCATATAAAGAGTAAGGTTTGGGTTCGAGAACCTACCCTTTATATAATCTTCTAGGCGTTTACTAAGATCTATCTCATCCGATGAATTAGCTTCTTTTTTCTTTATTGCTATATCTTTTATCTTATCTAACAAGAAATTCAATCTTTGCTCATCATCCATTTCTTGATAATTTGGCTCATTGATGATTATCTCCATGTGCTCAAGTCGTTGTAGCGTAAGTTCTAGGCCATGTATTAGCGTATGATAGGCAAGAGGCCTATTGTACCCTTTAGCTAAGTCTGCCTTTTTTGCATTCTTTAAGAGTTCTTGGATTGTTTTATCGAGAATTTGAATATTCCCTGTCCTCACTGCCGCTATTATTCGCGATTCGATCTCGATTGAATATATTTGAGGAGCGGGGAGGACAGGAATACATTGGCTATTCACAAACATATGCTTTCCGGCCTGATGATCCTCTACATAATCTAGGAGTCTTTTTGCGGTTCTATATGAGGGCGGTACCTCACTCAAAGTCGATGCATAATTTCCGCAGGAAAGCATGATATCTATATGGTATATTTCTTTTAAATCGTAATGAAATGATTCAAGATCTCTCAAGAAACTATCATAATCTTGTGATTCCAATAAAAATAATATTGCAATGCTCTTTGGCCCAATAGAACATGAGAATGCGCGATTATCCCATTTTAGTTCAATGGCTTCTTCAATATTGAGCAATGCAAATCTTGTGGCTGAATATGGATTCTGTAAAAACTCTTCATGTAAAGAGGAGCTAATACTTGCTATGCTTACTGCAAATCCTTCATCGCCTCTAATTTTTATTCCTGAATCCGCTAATAGATCGGCTACTTCTTGGGGATCGGAATAGTTTTCTTCTAAAAGATCACGCACAATGCTCTGTCTAAGTAGAGGTTTCCTTCTTTCGAGGAGATCCTGAAGGTGTTCTTTTCCATTGGAGAGACGAGAAATACCTTCTTTTATTCTCCCTAAGAAGTCTTTTTGGACAATATCATCT
>JAAYWE010000259.1 GCA_012516755.1 Treponema sp. | reverse complement strand
TCAGAGAAGATCGGCCAGACGCTCATTAAGGCTGCTTACGACATGGCTGGTGGCAAGGGCGAGATAGCTATTCTTTCGGCGACGAGCCAGGCATCCAATCAGAACATCTGGATCGACTTCATGAAAAAAGAGCTGGCTAAACCGGAATACAAAGACCTAAAGCTCGTCAAGATCGCTTATGGTGATGATCTGCGCGATAAATCCGTCTCTGAAACCGAAGGACTTCTGCGATCCTATCCAAACCTAAAGGTGATAATTGCCCCAACTACAGTGGGCATCGCGGCTGCCGGAAAAGTGCTCACAGACAAAGGGCTCAAGGGCAAAGTCTATCTAACCGGTCTTGGATTGCCTTCTGAGATGGCCGAATACATCAATAATGGAGTCTGTCCTTATATGTTCCTATGGAATCCAATCGACGTGGGTTATCTTGGATCATACGTAGCGACCGGCCTTGTGAGTGGCAAGATTACTGGCAAGGTTGGAGAGAAGTTTAGCGCTGGACGTCTGGGAAACTACACCATTACTCAAGCCCCAGATGGTGGTACCGAAGTATTGCTCGGACCTCCGTTCAAATTCGACAAGAGCAACATCGAAGAGTGGAAAAAAGTGTACTGAGTGCCTTTTGCGGGCTTGCCGGCATACGCAAGCCCGCAATATCTATTTCCATTGTGCCCTATTGATTTAAGGATAAAAAAATGAAACGCTATGCATTTGTCATGCAGCTCAAACCTGGAAATGAAGCGGAATATAAGCGCAGACATGATGAAATATGGCCCGAACTAAAGTGCGAGCTGCGGAAAGCAGGCATTTCGAATTATTCGATATACTTAGATCCTGAGACATTAAGGCTTTTTGCAATTCAAAGCCTAGCCGAAGATGAGACGAGCGACTCCTTGTCCGAATTACCAATAATGCGCAAGTGGTGGGACTCGATGAAAGACCTCATGGATACGAATGCGGATAATTCGCCAAAAATATGGTCGCTCAAAGAAATGTTCCATATGGACTGAACGCATGGGGGTTTGTGCATGAATCTCGATTCTATTATAAGGCTATCTCGCCGTTACGGCGCGGACTCCCGGTATGTGTTGGCTGGTGGAGGAAATAGCTCTATAAAGCAAGATAATGTAATGGCGGTAAAGGCTTCGGGAGTCTCATTGGGGACAATCGACGAGAGAGGCTTTGTATTGTTATCGCTTCCTAAGCTCATAGATATTTTCGAAGCTCCGCTTTCTTCCGACGCTACCGATCCTGAAGAAATCGTGCTCGAAAGGCTTCTTGCCTCAAGACTGCCGGGACAGACGATGCGGCCGAGTGTTGAAACACTGCTGCATGCCTTATTCCCATTTAGGTTAGTTGTGCATCTGCATCCGGCGCTGGTAAATGGTCTAATGTGCTCGGTCGAAGCTCTCAAGAGAGTACCTGAGCTATTTGGAGAAGAAGCCGAAGTACTACCTTATACAACGCCCGGATACACCCTGGCAGATAGAGTTCGCACATTGTTTAGAACCCGTAAAGCTATGGGCAGATGCCCAATTAAGATTCTTTTCTTGCGGAATCATGGAGTATTCGTCGCCGCGGATAATGCCGATGAAATAGATGATCTATATAGGCATATTTTTGATACTCTAGAAAAATTGGTGAGACCGTTGCCTTTGGATGATGATTCTCATTCTGTGGCGAGCAAAGTCAAGAATGAGCTTCTATCGGAGGATATAAGGGTGATGATAGAAGCGATATCCTCGGAATTTAACGTAAGATTTTCCTTTACGTTAAATTCGCTTTTGGGGTATTTTTTGGGTTCACCCGAAGCTTTTGAACCACTTAGCCAACCATTCACGCCCGACCACATTGTCTATGCCGGAGCCTGGCCTCTTTTTCTCAGCCAATCAGCAGCCAGCGATCTCAAACAAATCAAATCGGCAATCCACGAATACATCGCCAACCATGGCGAATTACCAAAAATCCTCGCCATCCAAAGAACCGGCATATTCGGCCTAGGAAAAGACGACAATGCAGCCGAGCGGGCCTGCCTGCTCTTCCAGGATGCGGCAAAAATCGCCTGGTACGCTCAGTCATTTGGAGGCGTTCATCCGATGGAATCAGAAGATGCAGATTTTATTCGAGGTTGGGAAGTAGAAAAATTCCGGTCAGGAGTAGCTGCCAATGTGCTGACCTCTCCTTCTTCGGAAAGTGCCCCTATACTAAAGAAATGATCTCTGGCTATGAAGGAAGGAGAACCCAATGCCTAGAACAGAGCAAGAATACAAAGCAGCGCGAGAGATTTATGCTGAACTTGCCATCGATACCGATCAGGCCATAGAGACCCTCGCCTCTATACCACTTTCCATCCATTGCTGGCAGGGAGATGATGTAATAGGCTTCGACGGTGCAACTTCACTCTCTGGCGGCATACTCTCCACAGGAAGCTATCCTGGGCGGGCGCGCAATGCCGAAGAGCTGCGCTCAGACGCCGCCTTCGCCTTCAGCCTGATCCCCGGCAAGAAACGCTTTAACCTACACGCTATGTATGCGGAGACAGGCGGCGCTAAAGTAGATCGTTGCGATCTTGAACCTAGCTACTATGAAGGTTGGATAGAATGGGCCAAACAACAGCATATAGGCCTTGACTTCAATCCGACATTCTTTTCTCATCCTCTAGCAGAAAGCGGCTGGACTCTAGCTCATGCCGATAATAATATTCGAGATTTCTGGATTCGGCATGGCAAGGCGAGTAGACGCATAGCCCAGTCGATCGCCGATGCGCTCAAGGATCATGTCGTCAACAATCTCTGGGTACCTGATGGTTACAAAGATATGCCGGCCGACCGCCTTGGTCCGCGTTTAAGACTCAAAGAATCTCTTGATGCCATATATTCCGAAAAACTGCCAAACGACCGAGTGCTAGACAGCGTCGAATCCAAGCTCTTCGGTATAGGATCAGAAGCCTATGTGGCAGGTTCTCACGAGTTCTATCTAGGTTATGCATCTCAGAAAGCCATTGGTCTATGCTACGATATGGGCCACTTCCACCCCACCGAAAACGTAGCGGACAAAATTTCTTCGACTCTTCTCTATGTACCATATCTGATCCTCCACTTGAGCAGAGGATTGCGCTGGGACTCAGATCACATAGTCATCTGGAATGATTCGCTAACAGATGTCTGCAGAGAGATTGTCAGAATGCATGTCTGGGATAGAGTCCATCTTGCTCTCGATTACTTCGATTCGAGCGTAAATCGTATTTCAGCATGGATCAATGGTGCACGCAGCACCCAAAGAGCGCTTCTCTATGCTTTTCTCGAGCCCTTAGAACCTATGCGGGCCGCAGAAGAACAAGCTGATTTCGGAACAAGGCTGTCATATATCGAAGAATCCGGCTCTCTACCTTTTGGCGCCATATGGCACCATTATTGCGAGACACAAAATGTCCCTTATGGCCTTGGTTGGCTCGAAGACGTAAAGGATTATGAGAAGAGAGTCTTAGCAAAGAGAATGTGATCTTCAAGAAATTGATAGCCGTAAATCGCAAAGCCTATACAGATATTTTGATTCTTGACTAATCGTGTCAAAAATATAGATACTATTATTAGGGGCATTGAGCGAACGCATGGCAGACCAGCAGAACATAGATATCAAAGATAAAAGGTATTCAATTTACAATTCTGAAATACCTATGCCTAATCCCTCCACGACTACTACAACCGACAATTTTGATATCGAAAAAGAAATAGATGGAAACCGATATGCGGAAATTGTTACCCAGAGCAAGAAGCCGTTTTTTGCCATTCTGCGCGCTGCTATCAAAGAAGATTTCAGATTTATGCTGCCCCGCATTCTCATGCGAACAGCAAAAACCATGCGTCGAATTCCGCGCACTTTTGTAATCAAAACCCAAGAAGAACTCGACCAGTATGTGTTTGAGACCATCTTTTTATGGTCGCGCAGCTTAATAAAGATCACAAAAATGGAAATCGAGGTAAGGGGCGCGGACAAAATCCTTCCAGACAGGACTTATCTTTTTGCTTCTAATCACCGATCACCTGCCGACATACCCGTGCTCTTCGCATCGATCCCCCAACCTGCCGCCTTTGTGGCTAATGACTTATTTGGAAGAATACCTGCTCTATCTTATTGGATGCGCGCAAGCGGCTCTGTCTTTGTCAATCAAGGCCTTCCGCAATCAGAAGTGCGTGCCCTGAAAGCCATGGAAAAGCGATTAAAGAAAGGCCGAAGCCTTATATTATTCCCTGAAGGACATATGCACCAGGGCAATGGAATAGATGAATTCAACCGGGGTGGATTATTTGCGGCGGTTCGCTGTGCTGTGCCCATTGTGCCTATATGTATATATGGAACCGAAAAAGTCATGAGACCAGGCAGTTTTCATATCAATCCGTATCGCCACGTGGTCGTAGAATTCGGTGAGCCCATAGAAACCAAAAATCTTTGCAGAGCAGACAAGAAGGGCATCCACCTCGCAGTTCATGACATCATAAAAAACATGAGAACAGCTCTCGAGCAGGAATTTTCATCATAAAGAAAGAATCTACAGCCGGCTATCCCTCAAGATCGCTTCCATGCGAAGCCCGCTCACGCTCCCGAAGAGACCTGAGAAAGCTATCCACATATTGCCTGGCAATATCTTTGCAACCAAGTCCAATCGCTATCGCGACTCCAAGCGCTGCGGAACCAATTAGCAATAGAAGAAGGACATTCATGATCGACTCGAATCCAAGTTGTTCAACTACCATGATTATAACAATGATATAGCCCACCACTCTTATGAGGCTCTTAACCAAGGCCGCGGAACTCAGACCCGCATTGCTCATTATTGTCATTACGAAGTTCGAAAGAAAATTTACGATAAAGATGCCGATTGTCGCAGTGATTATGGTGGCCAGAATTGAAGGAATCGCACCGTAGAGCCAGGAGGAAATTGTCTCCGCAGCCCTTTTGTCAAGCACTGACGCAGCTTCTGCCAATGCAAAAAGCATTACAACCCAATACAGAAAGACGCCAATGAGCTTAGAAGCCGAATATCGAATATTTCCTTTGCGCAAAAATTCCTTGATACCGATCTTCTCCGCAAGAACATCGAATTTAAGCCAGGCTAATATAATTGGCACCAGGAGCTTCAGAAGCTTCGCAATTGCCCACCCAACTAACAGAATAAGGATAGCCCCAATCCCTGATGGCAAATTGTCGATCCATTGTGTTATTGCAATTAGAGTTTCATTCATTATATTTACCTCCCTTAAGAGCCCCGCTCAGCCCTCGGTGACAAGACGGTGGAGTTCTTCTACCGACATGCCTTCGATACCTAGAGAATGTACCGTGCGCCCATTGGCTCTATAGTCCTGGCTGAGCATCAGATTAGCAAGATCTATGATAAGGTTTATCGCCGGAGTCTCGATACCATACATTGCGGCCATACTGGCCATAGGTACAAGGCTCATGGGCACATCTTCCCATATATAGCGGTGTTCGATAGAACGCGGCGCTTTTATCCCTGCATAAGCCAGGGTAGAACGAATCGCGGTATACAGATCATCTCCCACTGAATCGTAGGTTAGATACAGCCACTCTCTAGCAGAGACCGTCCTTATCCCCAGAGCCCGTGCAAGCGCAAGTCTTTCATCGTCGATTGCTTGAAGCACCATTGCCACTGATGGAGAAATACCTTGAAGATAATATTCGAAATCTCCACCTGTGGATTCGATCCATCCAGCATTTAGAAGCGTAAGCGCTGGATGAAACACGGCTCCTATATTCTCTATGCTTGTTGCCAGAACATTGCTCCCTGCAATGAACTGTGGAAAGGCCACATCGATCACTTTTAGCACGGCGGGGGTAAGAAACGAAGGCAGAGCGCTGACTGGAACTCCATTCTTGATGCTAAAAATATGGGCTCTATTTCGAGTGATCATCCGCGAGGCATAGACGAATGTCTGAGCTTCGACCAGGACTACACTAGCCTCACATTTCTGGCGCTCTAGCTCTGCCCTGAATTCCAGTACCCCTCCGGTCCTTCCCGGATTTAGAACTACAATCTGTCCGTCTTTCAGAAAAGGTGCCATCAAGGTGGCTAGATTATAGTGAGCAGTCGAAGGAGTCACTATCATTATGACATCCGAACCTTCAAGTGCATCTCCCATATTAGCGCTTGCCAGACGCACAGGCCCGAAGCCAGTCACCATTCCCTCGATATCTATGCCTCCATACCAGCGAATCGCATTGAGATGCTCGTCTGTGCGATTATACATTTGAACAGGAAAACCCATGATGCCGAGATGGCCTGCCATTGCAATACCGCCATTCCCTGCTCCCACTACACACCAGACCATCTTCTTGCCTTTGGCGGCTATATGATCGAGGTGTGTTACAATGCCTTCCCAATCAGTGTTTTTCACCATATTGCTCCTTTTGCCCACCTCCACTCCCACTAGCCAACCAGCTTGAGTCAGCACTATGTGCAATAGAAGGCGCAAAGCCAATATCTTCGAGATTTCTTGCTATCCCAAAGAGTCGCTGACTCACTGAGAGAGGCTTGCCTTCTCTATCCACTACATGAACGCCACCATGCAAAAACTGCACGGGCTGATTTACAGCCGCTTCGAATTCATCTTTGCAGGCAATAAGCCAGGGTAGAGGAAAAACGCCCGATCTTAGCATCGAATAAAAACCGCGCGGACTATATGTGTTTGGAATGGTAGCTTCAATGAATTTGATCATACTCTTGGCCTCTTTCAATAAGCTCCGCGTTCGAGCCTCGACCATTGCAGACTTGCCATATTCTGGCATATCACCTTTCTTTTTTAGGCGGCGATACTCCTTGAGCGCATGCCTGGTTATCTGCACCGATTCTTCCACCACTTCAGGATCGGCAAGCCTTACGCCTTCAGAATAGCTCACCACATGAATTATCTGAGGGCTTGCAGGATTATCTGGCTCGATGTCATCCATAAGCATAGTCACCGCAGCGAGCTGAGCCCTGGCTTTCTCCAAATCGGACGAAAAGTAGTCCAGACCACCCCTGGGCTGCAGAATTACTGCAAAATCAGGTCCTTCTAGCTCCCCTATAAGGGTCCTTAAGGCACGCGCCTTGGCAATATCCTGGATTCCCCAGGTATACTTTGGAGTATTGAGCATGATTTGAAGGATCAAAGTGCGAATCCCCTGAGCCTTCGCTGCCTTAGCCGCAACATAACCAGAAACGATATAACCCACATCATCGCATCCACGAAAAGCAAACTGATGCGGCACATTTGGTTCCATGGCTTTATCGGTGGACGCGATATAGCGCAATGCCTCGAAATGCTCTTCGAGATTCTGCAAGACGGTGTTCTCCCCACGACCATCGAGCAGCGAAAACCACCAGAAAGAAAGGGCATGCCAGCAGATATCAAGTGCTTCTTCATGCATTTTTGCCATTTCAGGCACATGTTTTGTGCCTGCATAGGTTCGAACTAGCATGGGACGCGCAGCTTCCCATACTTCTCGATATTCTGCTGGATTGTTGATGGGGACGCCCCCACCATTGGAAAGGCCTGTCCAATCTTCGCCAAAATGGCTCTGAGTTAGCTGAGAACTTCCAATAGAGAGAATATCGAGCATCCTTGTTTTGGCCAGTTGTTTTGTCCAGTCGAGAAATAGGGCAACTGCTTGCTCGCGATCCTCCGCGTAAGGGCCTACATGAGCGCGCATAAGCGGCGGAAGGTGCTGCTCTATTCCATGATGTACACGATCCAGCACTCGCTCCCCTCGGAGGCCGAATCTTTTGGAACCAGAGCGATCGATGGGCTTTATCTCCAAATATTCCCTGTTCTTGACAATTTCCTTGCCGAGCTC
>JAAYWE010000002.1 GCA_012516755.1 Treponema sp. | reverse complement strand
TCCTAAGACTTTACCTTCAAGGAGAATATGTGGCTAAAGAAGAAGCTATTGAGGTAGAAGGCATTGTAAAAGAAGCTCTTCCAAACACGATGTTTCGCGTAGAATTGGCGAATGGACACATTATTCTTGCGCATCTCTCCGGGAAAATGCGCAAGCACTATATCAGGATTGTGCCAGGAGATAAAGTAAAAGTTGGCCTCTCACCATACGATTTGAATCGAGGACGAATTATCTATCGCGAGAAATAGGAGGTCGAATGCGGACCCAGGTAGCACCCCTGCCACCATGTTTTCTGTCAGCAAAATCAAATTCTCCTGTCTGCGGATTCTTCTCCAGCTCTTCCCGGACTATATTTATTAGAACCTGCTCTTCATGCGAATGATTCCCTTTTCCATGTATAATGCTCACTTTTTCCAGGCCTCTTGAGGCGCTATCGGCTATAAAGGCTTGAATCCTCTGGCGAGCTTCTTCCGCATATAATCCGTGAAGATCTAATTCATCTTGAGGAAGTATACGCTTAAATCTTGAGTAGGCGGAAATCGAATCCAGTCTTTTGTCCGCTTCTAAATCCTCATTAGTCTTATCTTTGTCGACGGGCTCATGAACTTCGAGCCATCGCTCTAAGGTCTGAGATACGCTATTCTCGCTTATCTTTTGGTCGCTATTGGACGATGACAGGGGCTTTTTACAAGGCATAGACGTCTCCTCGTAATCTATTGTTTCATTTAGGTTCCTCTTCGAATGTATACATAGCACATTATTATGTTTATTTCATTGGGCTGATATGAGGATTTCTAGTGAATCCAAAAAGCGAGCAACGCCATTCTTATGACCCGTCTTGCTATATTCAAATTGGAACATTAGAATCATGAAAGGGATTAGCATTCATGATTCTCAACCGACGATACTCTCCGACAAATTTTAGATTTTTTACAGGGCTTTTGAGATTTACCTATGGAAATTGGCTCAAATCGAGATATCGGATCACCGCAATAAATACCCAGCTCTTCAAGGAACTCAAGCCGCCATTCCTTCTCGTAGGCAATCATACAACAATTCTTGATCCCTTCATTGCCAACGCATTCGTGCCTTTTCCCGTACACTGGGTTGCTAGCGATGGCAATATGAGAAATCCGATCATTCGTTTTATGCTGATCAAACTAGTAGGAAGTATTCCGAAATCAAAAGCCATACCAGATATCGAGACGGTGAATTGGATCGTTGATTTGATAAGTCATAAGCATGGTGTAGTGGGAATGTACCCCGAAGGTCAGAGTACTTGGACAGGAACTTCTTTTCCTGTATATAGTTCCAGTGCTAAGTTGCTGCGATTATTGCGAGTCCCAGTAGTATTGGTAAAGACAAATGGCGGATATCTTACAAAACCCCGGTGGTCTCATGTTCTACGACAAGGAAAAGTCGAGATCTCGTTTTCGCTTCTGTTTAGCCCGGAACAGCTAGGAGCAATGAGACCCTCCACTGTAGATCGATTACTCAACGAAGCTCTTTCCTATGATGATTCAGCCTGGTGTAAGCGCAAAGGCATTGAATTCAAAAGCACAAAAGGCGCCGAGAGCCTTGAGTTGGCAATCTATCTATGCCCTCGTTGTGGAGAGAGAGCTTCAATGCATAGTCAAGGCAATCTGTTCACATGCAAACAATGTGGCTTTGCCGTGGAATACCAACACGATGGTTCATTCTTGCTACATTCGCAAGGGGATCGCGAAGATTATATACCACCGTTCGTTGAAGCTCCTTTTCTCGACTCAATCGTAAGTTGGGATAGTTTACAGAGTAGGCTTCTATATCAATATCTCTCTGGCTTGAAAAGTGCATATCTTGAAGCTCCATTCTTTCTTGACGAACCAATCAAACTAAAGCGCGGCAAACGCATGGATCATATGGAGACCTTGCTCAATGGCCGTATCGAACTCTATAGAGACCGACTCGAATTCCATAACACAAGAAATACCAAACTCGATCCAATTGTTTTTCCTATAGAGCAAATCGATGGAGAAGGCGTGCTCAAGTGGAATTATTTCGAGTTCTATCACGGCATGAATGTCTATCGAGTCGTCTTCAAAGACAAAAGAGCATCAGGCAGAAAATATGCCGACGCCATCAGCGTACTGCATCAAATTTCAAAATCTCATTTGCCCGGGCGATAAAAATTAGCACTGGGCGAGGCAAATCGCCTTTTTCTCGCTAGAATCAAATACACTACCAACACAAAAAGCATATAGCCTGCGGCTATAGCCATGAAAATCCAATATGAAACCATAGACCCGCTCGTATAAGCCTTTGCCGGCAGATTGATCGCAAGAATGAATGGGATAGCCAGAACAAAGGTCAAGCCTGCAGAGAGCATATAGTCTGAGGTTACCTTTGTCTTAAATTCGGGATCCATAACCCTTAAAAGAGCCAAACCAGTAGAGAGTGTGCCAGTAGAAACCCCATAGAGCATAAGCATGCGCTCAAATCTAAAATCTCGAAATATCCGCGAACTCACCCATGGAATCGTGTAGTACACCATGAATCCGCATAATGTGGACATAAGCAGAATCGGAAACCAATATTTACCGACAAATACGAGTGAAATAGCCCCAAGCGCACCAGCAACCATATAATCCACGGAAGTACCCGAAATCCTGGATAGGGCATCGTCGTCGAGCACATATCCCACTTTGAGCAGGTCCATAATTTTCCTGACAATTATGGCTATAATAGCAGAAAAGATAAAATTGATACCCCAAAGATTGGCTGCAAGCTCCGTACCAGCTTCCCCGGCGAATCCAAGCAGGAAAGATATTCCTCTTAAGGCAAGATAGCTGAGCAAATAGATAAACACCACAACGGCAAAATGAAAACTAAAGGAATCGATGGCCTCAGAATCCGTGGTAAGCCGCTCTCCTACTGGTTTTTCGGTACCATTTGGAACTATACCAGTCAGCAAAGCCTTATCAGACATGATGCTTACCTGCTCTGGCTTCATCCAGCCTAAGCGCAAGCCCTTGTGGATCAGGAGCATTCCTCCGAAACATGCCCAGAGGTAACCAATTGCCGCAAAGGTAAGCCCAACGGTTGCTCCTCCCTCAAAACCCATTGACTCCCAACCTTTCCCTATGGCATAAGCCTGCCCAGGTCCAAGGGCAAAACCCAGTGGAAGATGCAATCCAAATGCAGGGTGAATATTAGGCAAAAAGAATAGAGTTAGAACGAGGCCAAGAAGTCCTTGTGAAGCATATCCAAGAAGAATGACCGCTGACATACCCAGCACGCTTCCATTGGAACGAGAACCTTTGATCTTGGGTGGCGAAGAACGGAGAGACATGCTTATAAAAGAGAGGTTGAGCAAATGATAGACAAGATCTCCAAGTCTATTCGTCCCATAACCTATGGCTGGCATAAGGAAGTTATACAAGGGCAAAAGCAGAAAACCGGCTGTCAGAGCATTTGGCACAAGAAATTTCTGCAGAAATCGAACCTTAGACCTCAAAAAAGTGGCAATCACCAGGGCAAAGGAAATAAGCCCTGCATCGATAACGATTTTCCAGCTGAAATCCATGATTTGCTCCTATCTATCCAGTATAGAATCAATTACATGCAAAATTAAATACAACAGAGTTCAGCCATTAGAAAAACCTCCGGCTATGAAGCTGTCAATCAAATAACGAGCGATACTTCCTCTCAATGGAAGCTCTGGCAGATCATCTGCTCCATACCAGGCGATATGATCGATTTCATTCCTGTCAGGTCGTGCTTCGCCAGATGCCCATTCTGCAATGAATCCGATCATTAGGGAATCGGGGAATGGCCATGGTTGAGAAAGCACATAATGCAGCTTTTTCACTTCTATTCCTGCTTCTTCGCGTATTTCTCGAATGGCTGTTTCTTCAAGCGTCTCACCAATCTCCACGAACCCCGCAATTAGGCTATGCCTATTGCGAGGAAAGCGCACATTATGCCCCAACAGAATTGAATTCTCTCTGTACACAAGCACTATGACCGCAGGCGACATTCGAGGAAAGAAAATCCTCTTGCAGCGCGGGCAGAATCTTGCGGCATATGCATTATCATCGAGCCGCTCTCTAACCTCGTCGTTTTCTTTTGCATCGACAAGAAGACTCCCGCAGGCTCCGCAGAATCGGGAGACCGATGCCCATTGACCATGTGCTTTAGCAATGAGCATAAAACGACTGAACCTTGAAGGATAGGAAACAACAAGCTCACGCACAGGAAATGCAATGGCTTCGTCTAGACCTGGTCGCTTGATCAAAATATCATCATTATCCTGGATCTGAATTGCCCCATATTTCCTGTCATCAAATTCAAACACCGAATAGGCATAGTGATCCGATGAAGGAGATAATAGATCAGATGGTATCTGAGAAAAGTGCCAGCAGACGGCTTCGGGTTTTATCGATGCAGCGAGCGAAGGCTCATCCAGAAAACGCATATTATAGGCATCTTGCGGAGGTATAAGGCAGTCTTGTCCTTGAAAGACGACAAAACTCTCCGGGAATATGGTCATGTTCTGTGCCTCAGCACCGTCTCTTCGATTATTCGAAGCTGGGAACGGTACAATCCTGTGATGTTGGTTCCATAATCTGCAACGAGTCTCAGCATATCTCGCGGATGAAGATCTTCATCGCTGCCGTTGATACGGTCCCCGGCATCGCCCAGCCCCGGCATGATATAGGCACGATCGTTGAGGCTTGGATCCATCCATAGAGTGTATATCATAATGTTATCGATGGCTCGAATTACGCGGAGAGTCCCTTTCAGCGCGCTTATAACATTGAAAAACTTGATAGAAGCAGGTTTTACTCCCTGTTCGAGAAGATATTTCACAACTGTGACAAGAGAACCGCCTGTTGCATTCATGGGATCCGCAAAGAGCAGATGCTTACCATCCAGCTCAGAAAGTTCAAAATATGAATGGTCAAGGTCCAACACATATTCCATAGTGGTTTCGCTCTTGCTCTCATCTCGCTTTATCTTGAAAAGCGCAAAAGGAGTAAGGTAACCAGTTGAAGAATACTCCTGAATTTCCTTGGAGAGTATCATCGATGGAAGTAGAGCACCCCTCAACATGACGCACATGACCGTATTGTGTACGGCGCTATCAACATTGGGTATTTTATGGACGGCATAATTCTGTACAGGAATAGTAACGGGCGTGCGCACGATAAGGTAGTTTTTATTCGTCTTGCCTGCTCCGCCAAAGGCCAGGTTGAACAGAAGCTCAAAGGCTCGCTGGATATAGTAGACGAACTCCTGATGTCCGGTATTCACATCTCGCAGCTTGGCAATCAAGCGCGATACTTCCCCATGTGTTTCCTGTGGCGACACGAATGAATAGACTTGAATCCGTGGCTCCGATGCACAGATCTGTTGCATCAATTTGCCCATTTGATTGTAGAGCTCTATCAAGAAATTCTCTTCATGATGTCTCTGCGCTTCCGAGGTAGTGGTGGATAGGATATTGAAAGAAACCAGCGCCTTCTCATAGAGCTCATTCATCCGCGAAAGGTATTCAAGATCGCTCTGCGAAAGGTAACCATCGAGATCCATAGCTTTTAGAATAAATCTATTCACACGGTACTCCAATCTTAAGGCTCATGCTCCCATCGCGCTTGATTCGTTCATTAGTTCAACAATAGACGATTTCGCCTATGGCTCCGCTCGTAATGCCAAGAGCATTACCTTCGTCGAAATCGATATGGCATTCTAGAGCATAAGTAGGATGGACCCTGCATACGACATTTAGAAGAATAGCTCCGCGTTCCTCTCCTGCTTTAAGCTTGACGATCTGCTTGTCACTTACTCCAAAATGCTTGGCCGCTTCCAAATCGAAATGGATATGCCGCTTTGCAATGATTAGACCTCTTTCCTTTTTTATCGAGCCAGCTGGACCAATTACCTCAAAGGGGAAACTGCCTTCGAGCTGACCTGATTCACATACAGGGCAGCCTTGCACGCCTAGTTTAAAGACATCGCTCGCCAGGATTTCGCACTGAGTTTCTTTACGCTCGGGGCCGAGAATTCGAACCCCTTCGAGCTGTCCCTTTGGCCCTCTTATCGTGACAGTCTCCGCACAAGCAAACTGACCTGGCTGAATGAGGTCCTTGGTCTTTGTAAGCTCATGACCTTTTCCAAAAAGCACCTCGAGATCTTCGTGGTTTACATGGATATGGTGATTCGATAGATTGATGACTATCTCCATCTTTGGCATTTAATCCTCCTGGCAAAAAGCGATATACTGAATGTGGCCATGATATTGTCTTCTCAAAAGCACAGTAAACTATCCTATCCCAGAAGAGATTTTGTCGCAAGAATAGGAATATTATTTGCAGCAAAGGAACAGAGACGATAATTTTTTATGGCCGATTTGCCTTGAAAAGCCTTTCTCAAAAACCAGTACCAAAACGCCCTCGTTGAACACCATTATTCCTCTGAAGCACCGAAATGGTAGGAAAGAGGTCTGCAAGTCGCCGATAACTATCCAGATAGACTTCATATAATTCGCAGTACATGGATTCTGTTTCTTTTCGAGGTTCAAATATTTCGGCTGGCATAAAAACCTTTTCTGCGGCTTCAGCGAGGGTAGACTCTTCACCCAAAGCGAATCGACCAATAGCAAGACAGCCCGCTAACTCCGGTTCCGGGAAGGAGGATACCATAAGCTGTTTTCCTGTAATATCTGCCTTGATCTGATTCCATATGGGAGAAAGCGAAGGTGTGCCTGTAGCTCGCATATCATGCACGGTGGCTCCTCTGCTTTCCATTACATCTAGCACTTCTCGGATAGCAAAAGCCGTGCCTTCGAGCACCGCTCTCGCCATCGTGCTGAGATCGTGATTAAGCCCCAGCCCCAGGAATACGGCTCGCGCATTGGGGTCCCAATGAGGCGATCGTTCGCCTGCAAGATAAGGAAGAAACACAAGCCCTTCGGCTCCGGGTTCTGCTGAGGCAATCCGCGCATAGACCGTCTCAAAATCCTCTTGAGGCAAAAACCTGCTTTTAAACCACGAAAGAGCTATTCCGCTTGACGATATTACTCCCGAAATATTGAAATATGGAGGAATTATATGAGGCATAACAAGAAGCGCTTCTTCATCTCCGATATCTCTTTCCGAACAAAGATTGATGCCTTCGGAAGTTCCAGCTTTGTCGCAGGTCCTTCCCGGCTTAACTGTCGCTGTACCCAGTAGCGAGGCTATAAAATCAGGGCCTCCCATAACGACTGGCAAGCCATTAGGAAGACCAAATTCCCTTGCAGCATGATCATGAATATATCCTACTATCTCACCAACACCTACGAAGCGAGGAAATTTCTCGATATCCAGCCTGAGCATTTCAAGAGTTTTTGTATCCCAGATAATCCGCGTATAGCCCTGATTGGGAAGACAGGTTGTCCATTCACCACTGAGACGCCCCGCGATGAATTCCGGGCAGGATACAAAAAGATGTGCTCTATTGTATATATTCGGCAAATGCTGCCTCATCCATAGGATCTTGGGAAGATTAAAGGCAGCGTCGAGAGAATAATTTAGTGCAATAGATGCCTCTTTGGCCTCTTGTTGGGCTCGCCTATCCAGCCATGTGATCGCCGGGGCAAGCGGCTCGCCTCTTTCATCAATAGGAAGAATAGTAGGCCCATTGCCACATATGACAATAGCTTTGAGTTCATTCTTTTCTCCCGTCGCTATCAAACGAGAGATGATCTCAGAGAATGCCTTAAGCCAAAGGCGCGCATTTATTTCCTCATAGTAATTAGAACTTTCATCTGGAAGATCTACTATTTCTAATTTGAGGCTTCTACCTTCCGCATCGAAAAGCGCAGCCTTGATTCGAGTGGTACCGATATCGACAGCAAGAATCAAAATTCAACTCCTATGGAATACCATTAATAAGCAAGCCCTTTATATGCATTTCCTTAACTTGCTGGATGAAAGATCCTTTACAATAAAGGGGGCATGGAGGGCTGAGTTTACCACAACATAGCTAGAAATGCATAGAACAACAATAGCTGGTTTTTTCATCATCTCATTTCCTTGTCAGGATTATGCTCTGAATCAATACAGAAGGTATTGAAATTGCACACTTTGCACTCCTCACCAGGGCAAGAGAAGAAAGACTTCTTTTCTTTTATCGCTATGATGTTCGCTTCGATTTGAGCAATACGGCGCTGTGCCTCAAGGATTCTAGTTTCTTCTTCCTTTTTTTGGTCTTCGTAGTTCTGTAGAAGAAGAAGTCGGCATTTTTCGCCACTTGGATCCTGGCTATATAGGATGAAAAACTCGCGAATTTGGCCAAGAGTGAGACCCATCGCTTTAAGCTCTTCTATCCTCTTCAATCGGATAATGGCATCGGCTGGATAGCGTCTATGGAATCCTTCGGTGCGATTGCTTGCTTCTATGAGACCGAGTTCTTCATAGTAGCGAATGGTTCGCGCCGTGACTCTAAATAGCGAGGCAAGTTCACCGATCTTTAGAAGCTTATCCGGCAATGTGTACACCCCTTGAACATATTATTAAGATCGCTATACTAAATCTAACGTGAGATTTTATCTCACGTTAGATTTTAAGCTATGTAAGATTCTATCATATTTCCTGCCCTCCAGGGTATAGCAGGAGGAATCCCATGCGCCGATTTATAATCGCATCTCTGGTTGCTATTCTGACGAGTACCGCACTATGGGCACAAGCCCCTAGAATAGGCGTTTTCGTTCCTGGCGCTCGCGACGGAAGTCCCATCTACGATAATATGGCAAAAGGAGCGGAAAGGCTTGTCTCTGAAACGCCTAGAGCAAGCCTAAGAGTCACAGAAGCAGGTTTTAATCAAGCCGAATGGAAAGAAAAACTCATCTCATTTGTCGCCTCTGGCAAATTCGATATCGTCATCACCTCCAATCCTTCGATGCCAGAGCTGGTAAATGAGGCTTCCAAGATCTTTCCTAAACAAAGGTTCATTTGCCTCGATGGCTATCTTGCGGGCAATTCCAGTGTCTATTCAGCACTATACAATCAACTCGAACAAGGCTATGTCACCGGATATCTCTCAGGGCTTGTCTCGATATCTGGCATGAAGGGAACAAACCCAGAAAAAAAAATCGGCATGATAATAGGTCAGAATTATCCGGCAATGGAAAAGATGATCATTCCGGGTTTTCTGAAAGGACTGACGGCTGTCGATCCAGGTTTTCAGCTGGATATCCGTGTGCTCGGAAACTGGTACGATGCAGCAAAGGCAGCGGAACTGAGCCGCAGTCTATACGCTCAGGGTGCAGATATCATACTGCCAATCTGTGGTTCGGCAAGCCAGGGCGCGGTCAGAGTTGCTCAAGAGACTGGCAAGTATCTCGTCTTCTTCGATGACGATGAATTTGCACGGGCTCCTGACAATATCCTTGGATGCACTGTTCTGCATCAAGAGGAGCTTGCTTACCGCAGCTTGAAGGCAGCAATCGAAGAAAGACTGCAATTTGGAAAGGCCGAAATAGTAGGCATGAAAGAAGGCTACATAGAATTCTTGAACAAGAATCCTTCTTATATCAAAAATGTACCAGAATCTATCCGCATAAAAGTCGATGCGGTAATCCAATCGATCAAATCGGGTCGGCTTACCTTTCAGGTTCCTTCACTGTAATATGCTCGCTATGCTCGCGGTAAGGATGCAAGGAATATACAGGCGCTATTACCCTAGAGGAGTTCATGCAAATGATGGCGCATCTCTCGAAGTCGAAAAAGGTAGTATTCACGCCATCGTTGGAGAGAATGGAGCAGGCAAGACTACCCTAATGAAAATCCTGGCTGGCCTTGATCAACCCGATGAAGGAAATATCGAAATAGAAGGAAAATTCGTAAAGATCGAATCGCCTAGCAAGGCTCAAGCCCTTGGAATCGGCATGGTTCATCAACATTTCCTGATGTTCGATGAGCTCAGTGCCGCGGAGAACATTTTTTTTGGCATCGAACCACATCGAAACAATAAGGTTTCGAAAATAGCAGGCATTGTTGACTCGCAGGAGCTAAATGCAAGAACCCTGCAGCTTGCCACAGAATATGGCTTTGCTATCGATCCTTCAGCACCAGCTGCTTGCTTGAGCATCGCTGCTCGTCAGCAGATCGAAATACTGCGGCAGCTTGCGCGCCATACCAAGATATTGATTCTCGACGAACCCAGTTCTGTTCTCACAGAACAAGAGACAAAGGTACTATTTGAAAAACTATCCGAAATAAAGCGCCTGGGTCACACAATTATTCTTGTAACTCACAAGATCCATGAGGCAATGCAGATAGCCGATAGGGTAACCGTAATGCGCGGAGGAAAGACAGTCGGAACCTATGACATCTCCGAAACCACTCTTGAAGAGCTCACATCCCTTATCATGGGAAAGAGCTTTATCGAGGCTACACAAAAGCCTATAGAAAAGCCACAAATAAAAAATACTCAAAAAAAAACTATAGTCTTGCATATTGATGGATTGAACGTCCGTCGCCATCAGCATTATGGAGTAGGGCTTTCAGATATATCTTTCGAAGTGCATGCCGGCGAAATCCTGGGCATCAGCGCGCTGAGCGGCAATGGGCTCGACGAACTCGAGGACGTACTTGCTGGATTTCGATCTCCATCTTCTGGAACTTGTACCTTCGATGGTCATAATGTAGAGCTTCATAATTCTCGAAGGTATCAAAGCTTATTTCAAAAAAGACTTATTGCGTATCTACCATCGGATCGCATTAGAAGAGGAATTGCACCTTCTCTTTCCGTACGAGATAATTTTATTGCTCTCTCCAGACAGGATTTTTTTCCCAAAGGCTGGATTCTAGAAAATGCCGCAAAACAAGCGATTGTAAATGCGATTCATTCCTTCGAGATAAATGCTCTCCCCGATCAGCCTGCAAGAGAGCTCTCCGGTGGCAATATTCAAAAATTGTCTATTGCACGCCTTTTCTCTCGAGACTTACCCAAGCTATTTATTCTATGCGAACCGACCTGGAGCCTGGATATTCGCTCGGCCGAGCATACTTACAGGAGAATTCGCAATGCCAGAGAAAGAGGGACTGCAATTCTTCTGCTATCCTCGAATATCGATGAAATACTCGAATTGTCAGATTATGTCATGGTACTCTCCCGAGGCAGACGAGTTTTGTATCAAGAAAACGGCAATTGGCTCAATAGAGCCGTTATCGGTGAATACCTTCTTGGCAACAGGATTCATGAATGAGAAATCAAGGGGCATCTTCTACTGCTCTTAAGGTTCTTCTAGCAGCAACTCTTTCCATTATTCTTGCGACAACAGTACTCTTGTTGTTTGCAGCGGATTTTAGATCTGCATTATGGCAGTTCTTCGTGGAACCCTTCTCCAGCCGGTATTTTTTTGGAAACTACATTGCCGATACTGTGCCTCTGATAATTGCAGGTCTTGGTGTATCCATTGCTTTTAGATCTAGAAATTTCAATCTGGGGGGAGAAGGCCAGCTTTATGCAGGAGCTCTCGCAGGAGCAGTACTGGCATTGCACATTTCAGAAGCATTTGGTCCGAGCGCAGTGTGGATTCTAGTCGCTTTTATCGGGGCATTTATAGGAGCCATGATTGGCACAATCTCGGGGCTTCTAAAAGCATATTGGCAGGTCTCTGAGATGATTTCATCCTATCTTCTCTCGGCAATTATCATCAATATAAGCGATTTCTTCATTACCGGTTTGCTTCAAGACAGGACAAGTAATTTTCAGACTACGGCCCAGATTCCATCGGAATTTCTTTTGCCAAGGATCTTTGCCCCTTCCAAACTAGATATCTCTATATGGTTTGCTCTCTTTCTTATCTTGTTTTTCCAGATCTTATCTAAGAAATCCAAAATAGGTTTCGAATTGATGGTTTGCGGAGAAAATGAGGAATTTGCACGATATTGTGGCATTTCCGTTCGAGCATATAATATTGCAGCCATGGCCATCTCTGGTGGCCTGTATGGGCTATCAGGCGCTCTTCTTGTGATCGGGCCACAAGGTCGAGTCATGCGCGGCTTTTCTTCCGGGCTGGGCTGGAGTGCAATTTCAGTTGCTCTCCTTGCACAAGGCAGCGAGCTTGCAATACTGCCCTCGGCTCTTTTTATTGCCTTTTTAAAAGCAGGCTCTGACCATGTAATGATTGGATCTGGGGTTCCTTCGGAGATTATTTCTATTCTCCAGGCTGCTGCGATGCTATTTATCACAGCCCAGGTATTGCCGGGATTAGGGCAGAGGCGAAGACAATAATGAACTTATCGCTAATGGCCTTGATAGACTTCTTGAGATATACAATAGCCGCGGCAACGCCCTTGCTTTTCGCTTCAATCGGAGGTCTTTTTTCGGAGCTTTCCGGTATGCTAAATATAGCGCTAGAAGGACTTATGGCTATCGGAGCCTTCTTTGGCATGGCAGCCGCGGGTTTGACAAATAACATCTTTTTGGGAGCTCTTGCCGCGATCCTCTCCGCTTCGCTTGCCTCGATGTTGATGGGCCTAATGACTAGTAAGTTCCGAACGAATATCTTTATCACGGGTTTAGCAATCAATATGCTTGCTCAGGGTATAACAGCAGTCTTGTCTCAAGCCTGGTACCACACAAAAGCGGTCGTCGCATTCGACATCCCAATCGATAGTCATTTATTCTCAAGCTCGATATCTCAACTTCCTTTAATTGGCGTCTTATTCTCTTATCGTTCAATGTTCACGATTTGTGCGTGGCTATGGGTTTTGATTTCTGCTTTCATAATAAAAAATACAAGGCACGGTCTAAGAATTCGTGCTACAGGCTCCAACCCTCAAGCTGTCTCCGCTCTTGGATTTTCTCCTGATCGGATACATATGCAGGCTCTCATCTGGTCTGGCATAGGTAGCGGATTAGGCGGATATGCCTTGGGCTTATCTATTTCTGCCTTCGTGCCAAACATTATCTCGGGGCGCGGATGGATCGCACTGGTGGCTATATATCTTGGCCGAAAAAGACCTTTTTGGGTGGCTGCATCCTGTTTGCTCTTTGCATTTGCCGAAAGCTCATCGAACTATCTGCAAGGTTTCTCTGCAATACCGCCTCTGCTTGTCCTTGCCTTACCTTATCTGGTCACTCTTATCTCGCTTATCCTGGCTAAGAGAGAACAATAGCGAAGGTTAATCTATATATAAGGTTAATCTATATATAAGAAGAATTGAGTTGGTCTAATATTTGATCTAGTTCATAAATTGTCTTTAGGCGCCTAAAGGGCAGGTCTGAAAAGCGATCCATTTCATCTTTTAAAACCGCTAGCCCTCCTATATCGATATAGCCTTTTACGTACCTTGGAAGATCATCGATAAAAAGTGTATGCTCCAGCGTGAATCCCGAGGCTTCCAAAACGCCAAGATAGGAACCTGGATGTGGTTTGCCAACAAGCTTATTGAACCAGATATCATAAATTCCGGAGAAGCACTCGCTAATACCCAACTTATCAAGAATCCTGATCGCATGATCCATAGGAGCATTTGTTAGCACGGCCTTTGGTAGGGGTATATTGTTCAGGATGAGCTTTAGCACCATATCCGGATTGAGACAATCCGCTTCATCCTCCGGATGAATAGCCCTAAAGTATTCTTCGGGCTCCTGGAATCCATAATCTCGCATGAGCCACTCGAGGGTGGTGCCATATGCTTTTGCATGCTCACGTCGAACCCTGATTGCTTCAGAAATAGAGAGCCCAAAAAAATCAGCAATAAAAAGATTTATTCTCTGTGCAACCCCATTTTCCAGGCCAGTTGCTTCGGAATACAGAGTATTGTCGAGATCGAATAGCAAGGAGCAGATCATGTGTTTATTTTGTATCATGAATTGCACATTGGCGACAAGCGAAGGAAAAAACTAGTCTATAATAAGACAATATGTTATTCTAAATAGAGTGGCATTTGAAGAGGAGCTTCTATGATTCCAATTGGAGACGATAATACTTGTCGTCGCGGCAGTGCGATCGTAAACTGGATTCTCATTGCTCTAAATATATTGGTTTTTGTTTTCCTGCAAAAATTTGGCTTAGACGACTATACAACTCTGGCTCTTGCGGCGATTCCAGAAGAGATTTTGTCTGGAAGACGATTGTTCACTCTAATTACAAGTCAGTTCACTCATGCGGGGTTTGCACATTTGATCGGAAATATGATGTTTCTTGGAATATTCGGTGATAATGTCGAATGTCGAATAGGCAAACTTCGATATATTCTGCTTTATTTGATCTCCGGAACAATAGGAATGCTCTTGCAGATATTCCTTGCTGCTTTTGCAAAAGGCGCCGCGCTTCAAATGCCTCTTGTAGGTGCCTCTGCCGCGATCTCAGGCGTACTCGCTACATATCTCGTTTTGTTTCCTGGCAATAGAGTTGTCGTACTTCTATTTTATTTCATACCAACGGTATTTTCTGCTTGGTTTGTCATAGGAACCTGGTTTTTTATGCAAATTATCGGAGGGTTGAGCGGCCTTACGGCCATTCAGAATGGGGGCACAGCTTATTTTGCACATATAGGAGGATTCTTAAGCGCCTATATATGGGGCAAATCCTATAAAAAAAAGGAATCGAAACGCATTGCAGAATGGCGTAAAGGTCCTACTGCCGGCTACTCCGATGGCTTCCATTGGTGGATTGTGGATGATGATTGATCCATGGCTCAGAGAAACGAAAGATATAGAGGCCTTTTTCTCCATACAAAGGACACTGCCCGGGGCGATAGAATTCTAACCTTCCTATGTAATGAAGGCCTTTTATCACTTTTTATGTTCGGAGGACCGAAAAACTCTCTGCGTTCGGCCGCTTTGCCTTTCGTATTAGCTGATATTGAAGTATATCGTGATTCGCGGCGCGATTTTATAAAACTGACTGGCGCGAATGTTCTTGAAGTTTTCGATGGTATTCGTAAGAGCTTTTTTCATATGCAATCGGCGAGCGCGGCATCGGAGTTCTTGATTCGAACCTCCGCGTTTGGCGGTGAATACCAACAAGCTCTATTGATGATTACCCTACTCCTTCGTGAGCTCGCCGGATTAGACGAATCAGAAACTCGATTGGTTCTGTCGGCTTTCTTTTGGGATGCTCTTTATCCGCTTGGCCTCATTCCTGATCTTTTGAGATGTGAGAGATGTGGCAGGCTTTTTTCAGAGAAGAATTCCCTTCCAGGAGGACTTTTGGTTGGGGAAAGCTCCTTTCTGTGCCGTAGCTGTGCAGAAGAGTACGGGCAGATAAGATATTCAACCTCAGTAATGCTTCCTTTCGACGATAAGATTCTCACATGTCTCCATAGCATTCCAAAGCAATCCTATGGCCAAGCCGTACTTCTATTGAAATCAATTCCTTCGAGCCCTGACATAATCAAAATAATCGAGTCACTTGCCGAAGCCGCAGCAGAAGGCCCTCTGCAGAGCCTTCGAATTCTTGATCAGACCTTTTATAGAACTCAAATTTGAAGTAAAATGGTTTTCAACATTCGTTTATCAATAGAGAAGCAGATTTAGGAGAAAATCTTGATGAGGGCTGTAGATATCATAATAAAAAAGCGCCATGGCGAATCGCTCGATGAAAAAGAGATTCGCTTTTTTATCGAAGGCTATGTGAATGGCGAGATACCGGATTATCAGGTTTCCGCTCTATTGATGGCGATATTCTTTCAAGGAATGTCTGCACAGGAGACAGCTGCTCTTACCCAGGCTATGCTAGATTCGGGAGAGAGAATAAATCTCTGCGGAATTCCAGGCCCTTTCATAGACAAGCATTCTACGGGTGGAGTTGGCGATAAGGTATCGCTACCGCTCGCTCCAATGGTTGCAGCTTGCGGAATAAAAGTGCCGATGATGTCAGGCAGAGCCCTTGGCCATACAGGAGGGACACTTGACAAGCTGGAATCCATCCCGGGCTATATGACCAGCCTTGAACCCGCGCAATTTCGAAAAGGCCTGCTAGAAGAAGGCTTCGCAATGACAGGTCAGACTGCGCATATCGTTCCAGCCGACAAGAAGCTATATGCGCTAAGGGATGTAACCGGAACAATCGAGTCGATCCCTCTCATAACTGCTTCGATATTATCAAAGAAAGTAGCAGAAGGCGCAGAAGGTATCGTATTCGATGTAAAATGCGGCTCCGGGGCATTTATGAAAAGCTATGATGATGCCAAAGCTCTGGCCAAAAGTCTCGTCGCAACCGCTAACACTATGGGAAAACGAGTCGTCGCAGTATTGACTGATATGTCTCAACCCCTGGGATACAAAGTGGGCAATTTTCTTGAGATTGAAGAGACACTGGACTGTCTCGAAGGGAAGGGACCTAAGGACGTAATGGAGCTTATATATTGGCTGGGAGCGTGGATGCTCCTCCTTGGAGGCAAAGCAAAGGATATTTCGGAATGCCAGAATCTATGCCAAGAAGCAATAGAATCAAAGGCCGCACTCAAGCTTTTCTATCGAAATGTGGTAAGGCAAGGTGGCGATCTGGAAGAGATGCAAAAAAGAAGAGGATCGTGGCGCTCCGAATTCTCTATGGAAATTAGGGCTGAAAAGGATGGATATATCGTTTCCATTGATGCTCTCAGAATCGGACTCGCAGGTGTATACCTTGGTGTAGGAAGGAATCGAACAGAAGACTGTGTCAGCCCCACGGCGGGATTTATCTTTGATAAAAAGTCCGGCGACCCAGTGACAAAGGGTGAACGTATTGCGACGCTATTTGGGAAAGACAGCCAAAGCCTGGAAGACGCTTTTCCTATCGCTCTGGATGCCATTTCCATAGGAGACAGCGCTCCATCTGCATCCTCAATTATTCTTGAAGAAATTACCGTATCATGAAGTGGATAAAAAGAGAAATAGATCCAGTACAAGTGCGAGGTCTTTCTCAGCGCTACGAAGTAGATACTTTGACAGCCTCAATTCTTGTGCGCAGAAACATTACCGATCCAGAGCAAATTCAGTTCTATCTCGAGAACGATCTTCAGCTACTCCATAATCCTTTCCTATTTAATGACATGGAGGATGCGGTAGACCGAATTATCACAGCCCGAGAAGAAGAAGAAAAGGTGCTTGTATTTGGCGATTCCGATGCGGATGGCATTACCTCGACAGTGCTTATGACCGAAGCTCTTAGAGATTTTGGACTGGAGGTATTTCAAAAAGTGCCCGAAGGCGAGGAACCCTATGGTCTTTCAAAGTCTACGATAGACTTTGCCAAAGAACAAGGTGTGAGCCTCATTGTTACGGTAGACTGTGGTATTTCGAATCACGAGGAAGTACTCTACGCGAGCCAAGAAGGAATAGATGTCATAATAACAGATCATCACCGTATACAGACAGAAGAACCTCCAAAAGCCATCGCCATCCTAGATCCCAAACTCCCAGATTGTGGCTATCCCTTTAGAGATCTATCTGGCTGCGGCGTGGCTCTAAAGCTAGCTCATGCGCTTGCTATAGCTCGTCTAGGCATTTGTAAAGAACCGCTTGCTCTTCTACGCGCTGGCCAAGCTATTCATCAGGAAATCTGCCCAGGTGCGGGAGCAAGCAAGCTCAATACCGAGAAAGAAGCCAATCTTGAGATTGAAGCAATCAGGCTCGATAACCTCCTCGAGGCGAGCCGTTTGAAAATTACCTCTGACAATAGAGGATATTTCCCCTCGGATACGCTCGAAAAGCTAGAAAAATTCCTTCGTGGCCGTATTGTGATTGTCTGGAATAAGAATACAACAGAGGCCTTTTTCAAGAAGAACTTTGCAGGTCTCGTCGAACTCGAAGTTATAGATCTCGAGAAACTAGCTGCGACTGTCTGGCCTAATATGTCTGGGAACTCCCTGGAAGGACTCGTTCGGCTTTCCAGATTGAAAAAATATGCTCATGGTGCTTTTGGTGCTATCGATGCACTCAAGCATATTTTCAACGCCTACTTGCTCCATACTCTTCAGAGCCAGAGCCTTTTGAACGATAGAATGTTCCAACTCACCGCTTTTGGCACAATCGCAGATCTTATGCCCCTAAAGAATGAAAACAGACTGATTGTGCGGAGAGGAATAGAAAGTCTCAACACTGCTCCAACTAATGGAATCCGAGAGCTAAAGATGGCGCTCAATCTTGGAAAGCCACTCGGATCAAATGACGTGGCCTGGCAGATCACGCCTATCATCAATGCCGCTGGCAGACTTGGTAGACCCAAACTTGCTCTCGATCTATTTCAAGCTAAAACCGCAATCGAAGCCACCGAAACAGCTCTACAGCTAATTCAAGCAAACAACGAGCGTAGGCGACTTGGAACCGAGGCCTGGGGACTGATTCAAGATCAGCTTGCAGAGAGTGTCAAAACGAGCGGCGGCAAATTTGCCATAGTGGGCAGTTCCAGGATAAAAAGTGGAATCACAGGACTGCTTGCCTCTCGTGCGGCTAATATCATGAAGATACCTGTGATTGTTGCGGTATTTAAAACAGACGGCATCTGTACCGGTTCTATCCGCGGTGGGGATGCTTTTCCTCTTTCCCAGATCTTAGCTTATTGTGCAGATCTATTCCTTGATTATGGAGGTCATGACTCTGCCGCTGGTTTTACGATGAAGACCGATAACTGGCAGGCCTTTCTTGAGCGACTTGCTCAATTCATGGCTCGTACCGAGCTTATAACAGAAGAACCGGAATTCCTGATAGATGCTGAACTTCCTCATTCATTTGTGACTCCCGATCTGCTTCAGCTATGCCGTTACTTCGAACCGATCGGAGAAGAGAGCGATCCGCTGGTATTCTGTTCGAGGAATGTCTCTATGGTTGATGCTCAGATAGTCGGGAAAAATGGCAAGAGCCATCTAAAACTAACGCTTGATTTTGGTAGATATAAATGGCCTGCCATGCTTTGGGATGGGGCCAAAAGACTCGAACGGGATTTTTCATTCAGAGACAACGATAAAGTCGACATCATTTACAAAGTCACTACAAATTATTGGAATGGCGAAGAGCGACCTCAACTCGAGTTATATGATGTCCATCGCTCTGAATCGCCAAGCTTATAGCAGAGCAACTCTTGACCAAAACCACAAAAATCACTAAGGTACAGGGCGTCATTCCCCGGTTGTGTAATGGTAGCACAGCAGACTCTGGATCTGCTTGTGGGGGTTCGAATCCCTCCTGGGGAATTTTATTTTGCGTTTATGCGAGAACCCGTGCTTCAGTTTGCGCTGGTATTTCGCTAGGATGTGGCCGAGGCCCCTTCGTCTATCGGTCAGGACAAAAGATTCTCAATCTTTAAAGAGGGGTTCGATTCCCCTAGGGGCTAGAAAATCCTCGAGCACAGTCGAATGACGCCTAATAAGGGTGTTTTGACTATCATCCGTTTTTCTGCTATCATAGAAAAACTATGCCCAATGATCAAACTACAACTTTTCTAGTGGATCAACGTGTGGTCTATCCAAGCCAGGGTGTCGGACGCATAATGGAGATTCGAGAAAAGACCTTTAATAACCAGAAGACTCTTTATTATATTATCTATCTTGAATTTTCAGATATGACTGTTATGGTTCCTGTCGATAAGGTGGAAGTACTGGGAATACGCCCGCTTGTCTCCAGAAAGGAGGCTGAGATGGCGCTGGATTCGATATCTAAAGCCGCGTCCACTATTCCCTCGGATTGGAAACTTAGATATCAGATGAATCTAGACTTACTTAAGAAGGGTTCGATAACGGACATTGCAGCAGTTGTACGCTCACTCTATCAGCGCTCCAAGATTAAAGAACTCCCTATTCTTGAGCGGAAATTGTATGAATCAGCACTCAATCTACTACAAGATGAAATTGCCTTTGCGCTAGATCGTCCCAAAGAAGAGATAGCCGCGATTATTCGCGAGAATCTGGAAAAATGAGCTCATCTGTTCAAAAAACCATCAGTGTTCACAGGCTACCCATTGAGGGACCGTCCTTCGGGCTTATTACGGCTGCTGGATCGAGCTCGCGTTATGGAAGCTCTAAAAAAGAATTGGAAGACATAGGTGGGTTTACCGTTTTGGAGCGAGCCGTCGAGCCATTTATCCCATTTTGTAATGCGATTCTGATCACTTGCCCACAAGGAGAAAAATCAGAGTTCGAAGAGCTATTTTCAAAATCCAAATTAAAGCCGGACTTAGCAAGCCTTCAAGCTGGGTTCTTGATAACCGAGGGTGGTTCAAGCAGACAAGAATCTGTGCTCTTTGGTCTCAGGGAACTTGCAGCTCATTGTAATAATGATGGTGTTGTTCTGATCCACGATGGAGCTCGCCCGTGGATTTCTAAGAAGCTGATAGAGAAAACCCTTTGCTGCGCAAGGCAAAGAGGAGCTTGCCTGCCACTTATGCCGCTGACAGAAACGCCAAAGGTTGTAGAAGATGATCTTATACATGATCATCCCGCAAGGGGAATCATAATGTGCGCTCAGACACCACAGGCTTTTTCTCTCATGGAGATTCTTGCTGCGCACGAGCTAGCACATCTAGAAGGTTTTAGGGCAACGGACGACTCAATGATCTGGGACCACTATGTTGGTCCTGTCTCGTGGATAGAGGGAGAACGCAAAAACCGCAAAATCACTTTTAGGGAAGATCTCATGTCAGGTTTGTTGGCCCATGAATCGCTTTCCTTTCCAATGCCTCTGCGCATCGGATTAGGATATGATATTCATCCGCTTGTAGATGGAAGACCTCTTCTGCTTGCAGGTGTTCGAATCGAAAGCGAAAAAGGCGAAGCTGGATATTCTGATGGTGATGTGCTTTGGCATGCAATTATCGATGCTATGCTCGGTGCGGCGGCCGCAGGAGACATCGGTTTGCTTTTTCCTCCTGGAGAGCCTGAGTGGAAGGATGCGGATTCTTCTGTTCTTGCTCGTAAGGCCTTCATGCTTATTCGCAGCAAAGGATGGCAGCTATCCAATATAGACTGCACAATAATAATCGAAAAACCCAGACTGGCTCCATATAGAGAAGCTATAAAGGCCTCGATTGCCGCTAATCTTGAGCTTTCAATGGAATCCATCTCCTTGAAAGCAAAAACAAAAGAGGGCTTCGATGCCACTGGTCGCGGTGAGGCAATAGAAGCGCATGCGGTAGTAATGATCTGTCGCTAGTTGTCGCTGAAGCCCACGAGAGCCTATGGCTATCTTTATATCTTTATATCTTTGTATCTTTGTATCTTTGTCGAATCCTTGTCTTTGCACCCAATAAATCACTTATATCGAAATTAAGACAATTGCCACGCTTATTCCCCCAAAAGCGATGAGTTGTGAGGCATGAACCGGCATATTTGACACAAAATAGGATGCAATAGAAGGATAAAGCACAAGCAAGCCATAGAAAGAAGGCGCCACAGCAGTCATCTTCCCGCGCTCGAAGGCAAATTGCTTGATAAAGAAAGAAGCAATTCCGCAGAAAAAATAAACATAGAGATATGCGGACACAAACCAACTCAATATATTTGAACCATAGTTTATTCTAAGCGCTTCCAGAGCAAGAACCATGAATCCTCCTAAGGCTCCTGCAGAGCTTCCAAGAAAAAGTCCAATTCTGTCCTCAGACATTCTCTTGCTTGCAAAAAGAACCAGCATAGAAAAAGCCGTAGGAATAAAAAATGCTACCCAAAATGCCTGTACATTAAACTGCCGCGATGCTTCTTGCCCGACCACACCTGCGTATACTAGCGATGCCATAAGAAGTACAAAAAAAGGAATTTTTCGAGGGGGCATTCGTTCGCCGAGCAGAAAATAGGAAAGCACAATCGTAAAGATAATGTTCGAACCACCCAATGCTGCTACTATATTCGGTGCCAAAGTCTCGAGAGCAATATAGTTGAAGATTGGCTGGACATTCATCAGGACAAAACCACTTGCCCAACCTATTATCTCACCACGCCTTATGCTTTCACCGCGACGCTTAGCAGACAACCAATGCACATGCTTCTTTTGAAGGGAAAAGCCTAGAGACAAGAGGAAGTTTCCAAAAAGTGCGGCAAAATATGCGGTGATAGTGTTCATAATCTATAGTCTGCTGGCTCTCTGCCTGACCGAATCAAAAAGCCACGCATATTCGCTCTCTAGCCGGTAAAAAAGTGCTGGCATACCAAATGGAGCATAAACGGTAACCTTTCCTGCAGGATAGATCCTGGATGTCCACAGGTGTATCCAACTTCCCTTAGGCAGAATCAACGAGCAGAATTCATCTTTGCTCGCCATATTCGGCGCAAACACAAGATCAGGCCCTGAAAAGAGCATATTATCGCTCTCGGCATTATTGCAATCATCTGGAAATAGAATCGAAGGATGAAAAAGGGCTGGTATTCCTTCATTTGTCCATCTTTTCTCGCAGAATTGCCAATACTGAGCAAGACCAGCCCGTATCTTTGCATAACGATTTTGAGCACGTTTCCTATTGTTCCCGAGTTCGAGGTTCATTGGAATTTCTCTTCTAAACAGAAGAGGAAGAGCAATATCGGGCTGACATAGCATTAGATCCGCTATCTTCCAATCCTCGCGCCCTTCTGCTTTTGCTGCTATCGATAAATTCAATTCTTGAAAGTCATTGGGCCTTGCTCCGGAGAAAGAGAGCGATCCCAGTAATCCCGCAGCATTTCCAGGCTTAAGGCTACCTATGTCTTCTTGAGGCTCCAATTCCTTGTGTACCTCAATCCATCGGGCTAAATGTCTATCCGGCATTGTCCAGATATGCCAAAGCCTGCAAGCTTCAATAGGGTTTTTAGCATAGCCCAGATACACGGCAGCGGGCAATTCTAGCAACAATTCTATTGCCCCATCCTTAAAAGAAAAGAGTCGCTTTCCCGACGATTCGCATAGCAGAAATCTACCATCGATAGCAAATGCAGCAGTGTGCAAGCCCTGCTTTAGATTAATATTACCCTTCAAGCTATGAGATGGCCGAGGACCAAGCCCATTCCATTCATCGGCCGAATTATCTAGAAAGCGAATCTTAACAGCATCGATCTTTGAGTCTATCGAAGAAAACTCCAGCAAAAAAACGGAGCCTTGTTCTCCATATCGCTGAAATTCTTCTCGCATTGAGATGCCCTCTGAAAAGATAAAGAATGCGCTATCCTTCGAAGCCATGGATGGAGTGCAGCTCCCTACACTTCTCCATGCAGAACGTATTTCGCCTGATCGATGAACAAAAATGGCCGGCCGTTTCCTCGTATGCCATAGAAGCCGCTGGCCTACAATGGTTATTACAAAACCTTGCTTCCAGTTCTCAAATGAAATCAAAGGTAATCTCCGATATCTCTGCGATAGCCTTCTAGCCCTCAATCTTGGCCATAATGCCCGAATAATCCAATGTTATTACTCTATCCAATCCAGGCAGGATGAGCAACACCGGTGAGTCAACACAGTGAGCAACATGTTGAGCAACACCATTTAATATTTGCATTCGCGAAAAACATAGTGTATAATTCTAAAATCTTAGCTTTTATTTCATGCCCGATTTTTTGTACAGGAGGTAAAGAAGCATGAAAAGATTCTTAGTACTCGGAATTTGTTTGCTCATGGCAACTAGCGCATTTGCACAGCAACAATTCATTACAATTGCGACTGGTGGCACTGCGGGCACTTATTACCCGCTCGGTGGTGCTCTTGCCGACATATGGAATAAGAATATTTCCAAGATGAACGCAACAGCCCAGGCAACCGGCGCTTCCATTGCCAACATCAACCTGCTCAAAGGGGGCAATGTTGATGTTATTTTCACACAGAACGATGTCGCAAGCTATTCTTACAACGGTACGGAATTGCTTAAAGATCAAGCTTATAAGGATCTACGCGGCATGGCTTGTCTATATAACGAGACAATTCAGCTCGTTGCTCTGGAATCCAGCGGCATTAAGACCATTGGCGATCTAAAAGGCAAAAAAGTGTCTGTGGGCGCCGCAGGGTCTGGCACAGAAGCCAATGCTCGCCAAATTCTTGGGGCTGCAGGCCTAACCTACAATGACATCAAGGTCCAGTATCTGTCTTTTGGCGAATCCGCAAACAACATGAAGGATGGCAATATCGATGCCGCTTTCAATACGGCCGGAATTCCAACGGCAGCCATTCAAGATCTTGCGGTTTCTAAAAAGATGGTGCTCGTGCCTATAGATGGCCAGATCGCAGCAAAGCTCATGGCACAATATCCCTTCTATGCGTTGCAGGTAGTCCCGGCAGGTACCTACCAGGGGCAAGACCAAGCTGTAACCACAGTAGCTGTAAAATCGATGCTCGCCGTTAGTAGCAAGCTGAGTTCGGACTTGGTGTACAAAATGCTTGAAACCATGTATGCAAATACCGACAGACTAATTGCAGCACATTCTCAGGGAAAGAATGTCAAAATCGAATCTGCCCTTGAGGGAATGTCGATACCACTGCATGCTGGAGCGGAAAAATTCTTCAAGGAAAAAGGTGCGCTGAAGTAAGATTAAGATCATCGGAGACGAACATTAGAAACGCTATGGACGGCGCGGAACCTACTCGTTTCGCGCCGTTTATTAAGTTATTAAGACAAGAACAATATGAAACAAAGGAGGAAAAGAGGCAAGAATTTGCTTTTGGGGTGTTTGATCTTGATCATCGCCCTGAGTGCTATCGCTATGAATCTTAGGGTCGTGCCGGTCTTGATCATAAAGAATGGCGAAGATAAGGTTGTTGCACGATTACCTCTCCATGATGGACAATTTATCCATCATTATATTCATTCGATCCATAAGACCGCGGTCGATGAATACTTCCATATAAAAGGAAGGAATCTCGAGCTTTTTCAAGTAAAGTATGACACATATGGCGTTGGCATGCCTTCTGATGGTGGGGAGGCTTTTGCTATTGAAGATGGTCGTTTTGTTGTCAAAATGCACCGAACATTCTTCGATATCCCCATCCTGGTGTCGATCGTTCCTCAACATGGAGTAATCGTTGAGGACGAACTTTTTCTTTTTACGCAGTGGGTGCTGCCAGAATCAAGAATTACCCTCTCCGCAGGGAGAATGCTGATATTTTACAATGGGAGGAGTTCTCCAAAATGAGTGATTTACCAATTCATGAGCAGGAAACCAGCACTGATGCTCAAGAGATTTTGAAGAAATTCGACAAAGAGTCTAATTTTAGGATATATTCGGGTTTCTTTGCTAAATTCATTTCGGCATTGGCGATTGCATTTTCCGTGTTTCAGCTCTATACAGCGATTTTCGGAGTCTTAGATGCGATGCTCCAGAGATCGGTCCATCTTTCATTTGGCCTGGCACTTATCTATCTCCTTTATCCTGCTAGCAAGAAATGGTCCTTCACAAAGCTACATCCGCTCGATGCATTGCTTGCGGTGGCAGGGGCTCTTGCTCCTATGTACATCATAATCAACTACCAAAAGCTGGTATTGAGAGCAGGAACAGCCACGCCGATGGACATAGTCTTTGGCATAATAGGAATATTGCTCGTGCTAGAAGCCGCGCGCCGTGTTGTCGGTATTCCAATGGTGGTAATCGCGGTTGTCTTTATTATTTATGCCTTTATTGGCCCATATATACCCGGCAAACTAGCACATAGAGGCGCAAATTTCGAGACTCTTATACAACATTTATATTTTACGACCGAAGGCATTTTTGGGATTCCCCTAGGAGTCTCGAGTACATTTATCTTTCTTTTCATTCTTTTTGGGGCATTCCTTGAAAGAACTGGCCTCGGTCAACTTTTCATCGACCTTGCAAATTCCGTAGCAGGCTGGGCAGCTGGAGGTCCAGCAAAAGTGGCAGTCATATCAAGCGCCCTATTGGGTACTGTTTCGGGCTCATCAGTAGCAAATGTGGTCGGAACAGGCTCATTCACTATTCCGATGATGAAACGTCTCGGATACAAACCTGAGTTTGCCGGCGCTGTGGAAGCCACGGCTTCTACAGGCGGCCAGTTAATGCCACCAATAATGGGTGCCGCAGCTTTCTTGATGGCGGAATTCACCGGTATCCCCTATTCTCGAATAATTGGCGCAGCTGTAGTACCTGCGATTCTCTACTATTTTGGTGTATGGGCAGGTGTACATTTCGAAGCCAAGAAAAATGGGCTTCGAGGACTGAGTCGAGAAGAGTTGCCAAAACTCAAACAGGTCATTACGGAAAGAGGACACCTCATAATTCCTTTAATAGCAATAATCTATTTGTTAGTATCGGGATATACACCGATGAGAGCTGCGCTATGGGCTATAGTTCTTTCCATAATATCGTCATGGATCAAGAAAGGTACGCGCATTCCTCCGATAGAAATTGTGCGGGCATTGGAGGCTGGTGCCCGTGCAGCTCTAGGAGTACTCGCGGCCACCGCTTGCGCTGGTATCATAATCGGCATTGTCACTCTGACGGGCCTTGGTCTTAAACTTGGATCTGTTCTGGTCGATCTTGCTGGAGGAATGCTCATTCCTACGCTCTTCTTTACAATGCTCACATCGCTTATCCTTGGAATGGGAGTGCCGACTACCGCAAACTATGTCATAACTTCGACTATTACCGCTCCTGCAGTCATTATGCTTCTTTCTAGAAAAGCAGGCTTAGATCCTTATGCTGTAGCGCCCGCGAATATTATTCTGCCAGCCCACATGTTTGCATTTTATTTTGGTATAATTGCAGATGTGACACCTCCGGTTGCTCTGGCGGCCTTTGCAGGGGCAGGTATTGCAAAAGCAAATCCCATGAAAACGGGAATAAATGCATCAAAGCTTGCCATTGCCGCCTTCCTGGTGCCGTACATATTTGTGATGAATCCTCAGATGCTCTTGTTCGATGTCAATTT
>JAAYWE010000258.1 GCA_012516755.1 Treponema sp. | reverse complement strand
TTTTATTTTGGATTAAGCGCCCGATACAATCGCACGATCTCCCCTGATCGGCTATATAGAGAGGCTTTTGCCGCGCTCAAAGAAGCACAGGAGAGAAGCGGTTCGAGAATCCTTGCATTTAAGCCTATCAGCTCTGTAGCATAGAGCAGTGATATACGCTAATCGACAAACTCGATAGGAAAGCGCATCCTATCCTTTGTTAGCACGGTATCAGGAAATACCTCGCGCGCCTCATCGAGCAATATTTTGAGCTCTCGATCGGCATATCGCGGACTATAGTGAATTAAGCCCAGCTTCTTTATGTTACCTGCATCTCGAGCAATCAGAGCGGCTTGACGTGCGGTCATATGCCGCTTGTCGACTGCGCTTTCGATAAGCGCGTGCTCGAACATCCCTTCGCATATAAGAAGATCCGAATTTGATACCTCTTGAGCAATTTCTGGGAAATAAAGCGTATCTGTAACGAAGCTAAATTTTCTACCGCTGCGAGGCTCTCCCATAACTTCCGAAGGTTCTATAGAGCTTCTTTCCGTGAGTCGCACCGTCTTGCCAGATTGAAGCTCAGACCAAAGAGGACCACGTGGGACACCTAAGGCAAGAGCTTTTTCAGGGTAAAAAACCCCGGGTCGCTTTGATTCTTCCAGTGTATAACCAAAGCACATTTTCGTGTGCTTTAGTGGAAAGGCTCGTATTAAATAATCATCGCTCTGCCATATAATTCCAGCTTCATATATCTCTCTTACGATAATGTCATAATTGATATACATATCCAGGAGATGACGATTCTGATCTACAAATTCCGCAATTCTTGGAGGCCCAAAAATATAGAGCGGTTCTTCCCTATCGACCTGGCTGGAAAGCATTAGAATGCCTGGCAGACCGGTAACATGGTCAGCATGCATATGGGAGATGAAAATTGCGGTGATCTTCTTCCAGCGTAGATTTAGCCTTCGAATCGAAACCTGGGTTCCTTCTCCCGCATCAAAGAGAAATAGCTCACCCTCGCGACGTATAAGCATGCTTGTTAGCTGTCTATAAGGCAGGGGCATCATGCCACCACATCCAAGAACAAATGCTTCTAAATTCATAGCGAAATGACTATAGCGGAAATGCTATAGAATGTCATCATGAATGTTCCGAATCTTTTGAATATTGCTTTTTCGCTATACCTAAGTCATCAAAATCAAGCGCTCCAATGACTTGTCTCACCTCAAGGTGAGTATTCTCCATGTATACATCTTCAGTTCGGTAGATAGCTGAGTAAGCATATATAAATTTCCATCATCACCAACTACCATATCTATAAGGGAAGCATCGGCATCAGGTACTTGAAAGTCCAATTTGCCATTTATTTTCCCCTGTTGATTAAAGCGGAAAACCTCTCCAGATAATCCTTTATCTCTCCAACGAACACAAAAAATGCCATTCGATTGGGCAGCGATCATCTGCTGATCGATCCCCAAGTCTTCAAGACTGCTCTGCAATGGAAAAGAATTTAGAAGCGCTCCGTTTGATGCATCTGTCTCAATGATCCAACCACCAACAGGCTCGATAGAAATCGTCACTCCAGATGAAGGATCGCTTATCTCGTAATAGTAGTTGATCTTGAGCATTACCACTCTTCTTCCATTCAAGAAGCAAGGCAGAAATGATTCAAGCGAAGCAATGATACTTGAACCACCAGTATTCGGATGATTCTCAGCTATTGAAACAGGGATTGGCATGTGTTGACCATCCCATTTTAGCACATGCAAAAAGGTGCCATTTCGATCATAGAAATAGACTGCCTTCCCCGACTCGGAAGAGCAGGAAACTGCAATATCATCATTGCTAAGAACATCTAGCGAAGTAATTACCGGGAATCTAATTCCTCCGATGCCCTCTTGTCCAAGAAAAGGGAGCTCTCTACCGTCGGAATCAAATCTCCTTACAATTTCGGCATCAGAAACATAGAGCATTTGTCTTGAATCGCTAGCAATATGACCAGGATCTTCAAATGAAACCTGAATGGCAAAACGACCCAGGTCTTTTCCTGAAGAAAAGTCACTCATCTGGACATCCTCAAGGACAAGGGGTGCACTTCCTCTTTTTGGATCATACCACATTGCAAGGGTCTGGCCATAAGAAGAAATACGAAGTATTTTTGCTTCCTCTTGGCTCAGCAGATGAAATATTCCTTTCTTGAGGCAAATATCGACTGAGTTCTTATTCTGTACAGAAATATCGATCGAAGAATCGGATTTACCATAGCCAAGGTCGAAAAGTTGCTGTATCTTTCCTTCTTCCATAGAGGATTGGCAGCTCACAAGAATATTAGCAATGATTATCAAGCATAGCAGACCTACAAATCTCTTCATTGCGAGAATTATACCATTCCTTGACCCTTTTTGAGAACAAAAGTATTCTTAACACATGTCTAGAAGCACATTTCTTTCAGCCCTCCTGGGCTCGAAAGAAGAGAAAGATATCAAAGCTGTTTTGCCACTTCTCCATAAGATAAACGAACTCGAGCCCTGGGCTCTGTCTCTTGCTGATAGCGACTTTCCTGCCATGACAGAGAAATTCAAAGGCCGCCTCGCCAATGGAGAGACCCTCGATGATCTTTTGCCTGAGGCTTTCGCTCTTGTGAGGGAAGCGGCACGAAGAAAACTGGGTGAGCGTCCATTCGATGTTCAGATAATCGGAGGAATTGCTCTGCATCAGGGAAAAATCGTAGAGATGAAGACAGGAGAAGGCAAGACTCTGTCTTCGGTAACCGCTGCTTACTTAAAT
>JAAYWE010000257.1 GCA_012516755.1 Treponema sp. | reverse complement strand
TAAATCCTTCTATTCCCTTTGTCAGAAATGCTCTCATAGGCAGCGTGCTGGCAGCTTTTTTATTTGGCATACTTGGCTCTCTGGTCACCGTGCGTAGGATTGCAGGGCTTGCTGGCGCGATTTCACATACGGTATTGGGTGGCATAGGGCTTGCTCTCTTTCTTGTTTCGAGAGGTGCTCCTGAGTGGATAAGTCCCATGCTTGGTGCGCTTGTATTCGCCATCCTTGCTGCTATTACGATCAGTATCGTGTCGATAAAGGCAAAACAACGCGAGGACACTGTCATCAATGCGCTTTGGGCCATCGGTATGAGCCTTGGTGTGATCTTTATGGCCAAGACTCCGGGCTATGCCGATCCCATGAGCTATCTCTTCGGTAATATACTCCTTGTGACTCAGAAGAATCTTTATATGCTGGGAGCGCTGAACATATTAGTATTGCTGCTTGTATGGCGATATTACAGACAAATCGAAGCAGCTTCTTTTGATGAGGAATTTGCCGCTACTAAAGGTCTGCCGGTTATGGTCATATACCTCGTCCTTCTTCTCGTGATCGCGGTCGCGATAGTCATGCTTCAAACCTTTGTGGGCATAGTCATGGTTATTGCTATGCTGACTTTGCCGGCGGGAACGGCTGGCTTTTTTTCTCGCAATCTAGCTAAGATGATGATAAATTCGAGTATTCTAGCCCTTGTCTTTTCTGTGCTTGGGCTGATTCTGTCATGGGTTTTCGATTTGCCGGCAGGAGCCTTGATAGTTCTAATTGCGGGTATGGTCTATATCGGGATTTCGGTTGTCAGAATGCTACAAGGTCGTAGATCGTCGACATCATGATTCTGGATATCATGATCCTCATAGTTGAGATGGACAATGAGATATCGCGAGCTCAGGCAAGGAAATCGGGCAGAAATTTCAAATCGGGAGCTCGAGCCAGGAGAATTCAATGACAAAAGCGCGTAATCATGTTTTGGAGAGCATCATTAAAGCCGCAGAGCCACTTTCTGCACGTCAACTCTGCGATAAATACAAAAGCGAGCATGATCCTGCAACAATCTACAGGTCGCTTCATTTCCTCGAAGAAAAAGGCCGCATCGATTCCTTTATATTATATTGCAATGCGCATGGAACAGAGCGTTATTATGTGCTTCATCGCGGCGAACACCGGCACTGGTTTCATTGTGAGCGCTGTCATCGCTTTACCGACCTCGGAGAGTGTCGATTTGCTGAGATTGTCTCGCAGATTAGCGCTGAAAAAGGGCTTTTGATAACTTCGCACTCATTTTATGCTATTGGTATATGCAGCGAGTGCCGCCAACAGGGTTCATAGTATTTTTGCTCCACAAAGAAGCTGCCACTATGAATGAAGAAAAAGAACTCAGCACTTACCTCGAGCTCCTCGCCCACCTCAAAGAAAAGGACCTGGCCAAGCAGGGACTAATGGCCCTTGAAGGCCGAATTGTCATCGAAAAGGCGCTGGAAGCTGGGATTGTACCGCGTATCCTTGTGTGCACCGAGGCAGAAAAAGACTATTGGCATG
>JAAYWE010000256.1 GCA_012516755.1 Treponema sp. | reverse complement strand
GCACAGAGCATCGGTGATGTAATACCGCCCAACTCCTTTTTGGTTTTCGAAATCGAGCTCGTTTCCATACAATAGCAAAGCCCCGGCCTATATCAAAAATCCATGAGACTAAGGGATTTGTCGCCTCTTATCTCCTTATTAGAAACCGATTTGGCTTATTGGAGATAATAGAGATTAGAGCCGATATTTCTGTCCACTTGGAGATAATGGAGTTTATTCGATAAAATATCTCCAATAACTATTATGATTTATTCATAATTCAATAATTATTTCAGTATTTCCGCAATACTAATTCTGCTTCTCTCTCTACAATAATATTATGAGGAGAGGGATTAAAGACATTTCTTTAGGAAATGTAATGCTGGCTATTGCTGCGGTAATTCTGTTGGCGGGCATTCCGTCCGTCAATGCGCAGTCAACTAGCAAGACAAGCGTTTCTATACAGATTATGGTCTATGTTCCGGCGATCCTCAATCTGACTCTGGACTTCAGTACAAGCGGAGCCACAGAACTCGTTGGCTATCTAGGTGATACTTCGGATGCAAACGGAAAAGGTTTTGAGCTGAAATCTAATTCCGTCGTCTCCCTTGGTGCCGCTCACATCATTTCCAATCTATCCTCAGGTTACTCAATAGTCGTTCAGTCTATGAATGGTTGCGCATTGAAGAATCAGGATTCTCAGGGCACGGTCAAGTACGATCTTCTATTGGGCGGCATCCCAGCGCTGCGCCAAGGAGACAGCTTTAAGCTCAACTGCTGTGGAACTACGCCAATGGAAGGCCAAATGTTGCCGGTTAGTATAGCATTGGGAAATGTTCCCTCTAACGCCACTCCTGGTCTCTATGCCGACAATCTTCTTTTCAACATTATGGCCAATTGATGTCGGATCTACTACCGTCTTCTTTTCCCAGCCAAGCAGAGAACGAGCCAAAAGAATTTCTCATTTCTTCGATTTTTTGATAATATTCATCAATGAAGTACTCACAGAGGAAGGAATCATGACCAAAGAAATCCAGATGAGTTGGCTCGAAGATATGGCCTTTGAAAGCTTGTTGGATGGGCATCGCTTAGTTTTGGATTCAGACGATAATAGTGGCGGAAAAGATCGCGGTCCCCGTCCAAAAGGACTCATTCTTGCCGCGCTTGGAGCATGCACTGGCATGGATGTCATCTCGATTCTAAAAAAGATGCGTGAGCCCATAACCTGGTTCAATATGAAATTGAGTGGAGAAGTTGCTGAAGAACACCCTAAGAAATTCACAAGCTTCAAGATTATCTATCAATTTAAAAAAAGCGATGGACTCAAGCCTGAAAATGTTCACAAGGCCGTCGAGCTCTCGCAAACCAAGTATTGCGGAGTCAGTGCGACTTTGAAAGATGGCCACGAAGTCGCTTGGGAAATCGAATACATATAGGCCTCTGCACCGCCTTAGGATTAACGTGATGTGCGCTGATTGAGATTTGAATTGGCGCTGAGACTTGTTCTTTTTCATCATCTTTTCTATAATTGCGAAACGGTAGCTCATTTTCTAGTATCTGTTATGCTTTGCATTATATTCAGCAAATCAGTCTTGCTGCCACCACTTTGACACTTCTTTTGTCTGGTGTATTCTTAATTTCGTGATTTAAGAGGTATAGAAAAAGATGGCATTCGATGTCCATAAAATGAGAAATATCGGCATCTCAGCGCATATAGATTCAGGAAAAACGACTTTATCAGAGCGTATTTTGTTTTATTGCCGAAAAATACATGCGATACACGAAATCAAGGGCAAGGACGGCTCCGGCGCTGCAATGGATTCGATGGAATTGGAACGCGAGCGAGGCATCACAATTCAATCTGGAGCAACCAATGTACAATGGAAAAACCATAGCATTAACCTCATCGATACTCCAGGACATGTCGACTTCACAATCGAGGTGGAAAGATCTCTCCGCGTATTGGATGGAGCCATCCTCGTGCTCTGTTCAGTAGCAGGTGTGCAGTCTCAATCTATCACTGTCGATCGGCAACTTAAGCGATACCATGTTCCCCGTCTGGCTTTTGTCAATAAATGCGATCGCATGGGTGCAAATCCCTTAAAGGTCAAGGCGCAGCTCGCAGAAAAACTGGGCTTAAGCCCCGCGTTTATAACAATTCCTATCGGGCTGGAAGATAAATTCGAAGGTGTCATAGATTTGATAGACATGAGGGCTATATATTTCGATGGTCCTAATGGCGAAGATCTGCGTTATGCGGAAATCCCGATGCATCTCCTCGATGATGCCGAGAGATACCG
>JAAYWE010000255.1 GCA_012516755.1 Treponema sp. | reverse complement strand
CGTGTAGTAAAGGAAGACCTCTTCACCTCTATCCATATAAAGGAATTCATTTTAGAGGTTCGCGACACAAAGCTGGGTCCAGAGCGCATAACGCGCGACATTCCAAATACAAGCGAAAAAATGCTGGATAATCTAGATGGCCAAGGTGTTATTAGGATTGGCGCCAAAGTAAAGAGCGGAGACATTTTGGTAGGAAAAGTGACCCCAAAAAGCGACTCGGATACGACTCCAGAATTCAAGCTTCTAAACTCGATATTCGGCGAAAAAGCCAAAGACGTCCGCGATTCCTCGCTCCGCGTGCCACATGGCATCGAGGGGACGGTCATAGACGTACAGCGCATGTCACGAGCAAACAACGATGATCTCCAGCCGGGCGTCGAAGAGACCGTAAAGGTTCTGGTAGCAGTAAAACGAAAGCTCAAGGAAGGCGACAAGATGGCAGGTCGTCATGGCAATAAGGGAGTCGTTGCACGCGTTCTCCCTATTGAGGACATGCCCTACCTGGATAATGGTACGCCGCTTGACATCTGCCTAAACCCGCTTGGTGTCCCGAGCCGCATGAATATTGGCCAGATCATGGAGACCGAGCTCGGTTGGGCAGCCAGCACTCTAAATGAATGGTATGAATGCCATGTATTCCAATCGCCCTCTCAAGAACAGATCGAAGTAAAGCTAAGAGAAGCGGGGTTGCCTGCCACATCGAAGGTTATGGTTCGCGATGGCAAGACGGGAGAATTCTTCAAGAATCCGATAACAGTCGGAATCGTATACTTCCTGAAATTACACCACCTCGTAGATGACAAGATGCATGCTCGATCGACTGGCCCTTATTCGCTGGTAACTCAGCAGCCCCTGGGCGGCAAAGCGCAATTTGGCGGCCAGAGATTGGGCGAGATGGAAGTGTGGGCACTCGAGGCATATGGGGCAGCAAACACCTTGCAAGAGCTTCTTACGATCAAGTCGGACGACATGACAGGACGCTCCAAGATCTACGAGGCAATAGTCAAGGGAGAACCACATACGGCAGCCGGAATTCCCGAGGCCTTCAATGTCATGGTGCAGGAGCTTCGAGGCTTGGCGCTGGACATCAAGGTGTATGACTCTAAGGGTAAACAAATTGCTTTGACTGAGCGCGATGAAGATATTATCAAGAAGCAGACCGGAGCATTCTAGGATGGCAGATGTTGCTGTTTTGCAATCCATGTCCGTCAGACCTTGCACGGTCTTCTATGCGCCTTTTTGGGTACGGGGCGCTATGGAAACAATGTTCCCAGGCATGAGAGATGCCTGCAACCCGAGGGGGTAACATGAGAGATATTCAGGATTTTGACAATATTTCCATTCATTTGGCAAGTCCGGAGATGATTCGGGCTTGGTCTTATGGAGAGGTCAAGAAGCCTGAGACGATCAATTACAGGACCTTGCGCCCTGAGAGAGATGGCCTTTTCTGTGAACGAATCTTTGGTACTACCAAGGAATGGGAGTGCTATTGTGGCAAATTCAAGTCTATCAGATATAAGGGAGTCATCTGCGACCGCTGCGGTGTCGAAGTGACCAATTCCAAGGTGCGGCGGGAGCGCATGGGGCATATAGAGCTAGCGAGCCCGGTATCGCACATCTGGTTTTACCGCTCCGTGCCCAGCCGTATGGGTCTTTTGCTCAATCTGCCGATGGCGACACTCAAATCTGTCCTATATTACGAAAAATATAT
>JAAYWE010000254.1 GCA_012516755.1 Treponema sp. | reverse complement strand
TTGTACAGCTTGTTAACCTTCTGAGAGAATTCGGCACAATGAGTCAGTTCATTGTGATAACCCATAATAAGAAGACAGTGGCCAGCGCCGACACCTTGCTCGGTATAACGATGGAAGAATCCGGAGTCAGCAAGGCAATCGCAATCCGTATCCAAAATGAGAATGGTGTTGTGCATCCAGTCTATGTTCTCGACCAGGCTTTCGAAGAAGAGGAAGTAGATTATGAAGAAGGTAGGCAGCTAGAGGTAAATAGATGAATACCGAAATGCTGGATTCAAGATTGTTCTATCTCGATCCATGGCTGAAGGAAGCGGATGTTGTTGTAAAGACTATAGAACCCGTAACCGATAGGAGGTCTTTTGTTTTTGGCGTTATGCTAAGCGGGACAATATTCTACCCGGAGGGCGGAGGGCAGCCAGCGGATTTCGGTTTTATCGAAGATAAGAGAGTTATCGATGTTCAGGAAATAGATGGAGAGATTTGGCATTATATTGAGCTGCAAGATGAGAATGATAGAGACAGTCTAAAGCCTGGTTCGACCGTTCATTTGAGACTCGATTGGCCAAGGCGTCTTTACCACATGCAACAGCACACAGGACAGCATTTGCTCTCTGCGGTGCTCGAAGAGGAATATGGCATTCATACGCTTTCTTTTCATCTTGGAACGGAGTATTGCACGATCGATGTTTCGGCAAAAGATCCGATTGAGCTTCCCCTTATGCAGATCGAAACCCAGGTAGAGGCCTGGATAGGGCGAGATGCGGCAGTTCTGGTACATTATTGTCCTCCGGAAGACATTTCAACTTTTAAGCTCAGGAAGAATCCTCCAGCAGACGAAGCCGTTATTCGTATCGTCGAGATTCAAGGTTATGATTGCTCTCCATGCGGAGGAACACATCTTGATCGGACAGGGCAAGTTCGCGCTCTCAAAGTGCTCTCGTTAGAGCGCTATAAGGGCCATGTACGCATGTATTTTGCATCGGGCGCACATGCTATAGAGCTCATGTCCAAGGCTTATGAGGACAATAGAGCTGCTGCCACTATGCTTGGATCAAGCGTTGGCGATATTTCGACTCGACTGAGTGAAGTCTTGGAAAAATCTTCCTCAACTGAGAAAAAGGCCAGAAGAATCTTAGTACAATATGCCGAAGCCGAGGCCAGGCTCGCAGCGATCCATGCAGGACCCAAAGGTATACTTCAGTTTACGCTGGAAAAAGAAGATGTAGATTGGGGTACTATGCTTTGCAAAGCGGCAGTATCGCTTGGAAGACCAGCAATGGCTTCTTGCCTTAATGATTCCACTATTATCATACAGGTCCCCGCAAAGGCTCGAATCCCTGGGCTCTCGAAGATTTTTTCCGAAATTATGGCGAATTTGGGTGGAAAGGGAGGAGGGGGAGAGGCTTTTTATCGGGCAAGCTTTGCTTCAGCAGATATAGCAAAACAATTCGCCATAAAGGCAAGAGAAGTACTGGAAAGATATCAGACTCAATGTTAGGGCTAGTCTTTATTGCTTTTTGAAGCCTTAAGCCATCAACCTCTCGGGCACCTACCTATGCCTTCAGAGTGCTAAAGGCCTTCTATTGTCGGCCAGTCTCTTACTGAGATAATCCCTATCGAGATCTAGCTTCTGGATAAAAAAGCGCATCTGCTCTTCGGATAATAGGTTTTGCTCGGCATAGAGATAGATAAGGGCCCGTTCGGCGATTAGAGGTACCTTAAGAGAATTCATCAGCATTTCACGTTCTATCCCTTCAGAGCATCGACCAAGAATAGATGAATAGAGTCTCGATTCTTCGATTTTTCCCTGAAAAGCAGCCAACTCGGCGAAAAGGGGCGAGATGTTTCCGCGTGCGGCAAGTTCGCCAAAAGGCTTGAGAGTGAAAAAAGTATACTCTTTTGCAGGCAAATAATGATGATCGTCGCATCTAGTGCAATAATCTGGTTCACGACCATCGTGCTTGGTTCGGTCTCCTCCTATTATGATGAGAGGATCGAAGTATAGGGCAGGGCACTCCTGATTATCCACCAGATAATATCGATAGGTGTAGAGAGAATCCCTCAGGCATTCTTCGTGTTCGCAGTAAGCTGTAAGTGGCACCACATCTGTCGCGGTATCCAGCAATAGTCGAGCGGTTTGATTGAAAATCTCGCGACGAAAATTTAGTAACAGGGTAGGGAAGATAAAACAAAGCCCTCTCGATTCAGCTTCATCCTTAGTGAGATATGCTAAACGTTCGTCGAAGAATGCTGCTTCGTCGATGATCCAGGTGCCCACTTCAGGGTTCTCTGCTATAAGCACTTCGAGCCCAAAGGAGTCTTTTATGGCGCCAATCCTATTTCCACATTGTTCGTAACCACCCCTATATGCCAATGCATCCTCTGGATAATCGGGGAAACGACTCTTATCTAAGGCAGAGCGAACCACAAATACATTTCTTCGATCGACATTGGCTGTACTTGTTAGTCTTTTTACCACTTCCTTTTTTTTTAGCGCCACACGGCTGTCTCGCCAGATGCGCGCGGCAAATTCGGTTTTGCCTGAGCCCATTGGGCCAATAACAAGAATTCGCTTGCTCGATGAAATGAAATCGTGGTGCCGAGCCGTTGCATGGATGTTTAGCCGCGGAAAACCAAGGCTCTTAAGAAATTCGCCTGTTTCATCTATGTTGGTCATAGTTTTTCCTGGTGTTTCAATTCATCTCAAGGAAATGTATGAGCTAGATGCCTTTGCTACATTCGGGCTTATGCTGGGAGTACCAAAGCGCAGGTATTTATAAGGGTGTATATCGAGGGCGTTTTGATACCATCCCTGGATAAAGTCGATATCGATGACAGATGCCGCAAAGTTATGATATATCGGCAAACAAGCAGCGCCTTGGAGCAATTCCGTTTCGGCTTTGGCAAGAATATTCATGCGATCGTTATCGCTAGCATCGTAGGACTGGATCAAAAAGTCCATGTAAGCAGAATCATTATAACCTGCTATATTTAGAGGAGCATCGCTAGCCCACATCTGAAGGAAAGCTTCCGGATCTGCGAAGTCGCCGATCCACGTTTCATGCGCTACCGTAAAGGACCAAGCATCCGACCTATTACCGATGCTATCATAATAGGACGAAGCTTGCATTGGCTGCAGTGTGACTTCCACATCGAGCGCTTTTTCCCATTCGGTCTTAAGAGTATTGGCAATAAGATTCGGTCTTTCATAATCTGCAAATGCTATGATTATTTCGGGAAGGCCTTGACCCTTTGGGTATCCGGCTTCTTCGAGAAGCTTCATGGCTTCTGTGCTATCGGATTTTTCTATGCCTTTGACCTTCGAGTAACCAGGCAGAGGAAGCACCAGAGTCTTGGCAGGCAGCATATAGAATTCGCTTGAGCGGATACTATCCCAAGGTAGAAGAAGAGCAAGAGCTCGCCTTACCCTCTTGTCATTCCAGGGCTCTGAACGGCAGTTGAAAAACCAGTAATGAGTCGAATATATAGGGAAAACCTGAATCGCTGTTTGAAGGAGCACTTTTTCATAATTTCCGGGTCCGTCGAGCCAATGAACATACCCCGTATTGAAAAGCGATGTAGCGAGTTCATCATCGTCTGTAAACATCATTCGAAGCATTGGAATACTGACATTTTCGGAGTCCCAATAAGCTTCGTTCTTTTCAAGGACTAGCTCTGTTTCTGTAATGCTGACCGGCTTATAAGGACCATTAACAGGATAGGGAATTGCACTTCTCCAATCTTCTTTATCTATCATCGAAGGATGGATTACAGAGAAGGAATGATGGCAGAGTAGCCTTGTAAGGTAGGCGACAGGGCGAACCAGTGCGATTTCGAGCACATTAGCCGAAACTGCCTTAATTCCGACATGCTCCGGATTTTTATCCAAGCCCATGCGATATTGTTTTGCACCTTCGATTATATCGAAGAAAGTTGCATATTCAGCATTTATGTCGAGCATTCTAAACCACGATCGAACGAAGTCTTGAGCGGTAATGGGTGAGCCATCGGACCAGATAGCATCCTCTCGAATGGTAAAGCGATATAGCTTCTTATCCACCGAACGCTCCCAGCTCTGGGCCATGGCACGCAATGGTTCGAGAGTCTGTGGATCATAGGTAAAGAGCCCCTCATACATAGCGCTGTGAATCTGAGCTTCATTCGAGAAGATAGCCTTCTGGGGATCCAGCTCAGGTATTTGAGAGCCATATACTGTCACAAATTCCCTTTCCTGCATCTGGGCAGCAAGAGGGGAAAAAGCTATGGACAATAAAGATACAACTAGAAAAAACCTTGAATTCATACACTTGATTATGCGATATAATAGTTCGGATGGCAATAAACATGGGAATCGAAAAAGAATTTATTCCGGAGAGGCTCATTGTGGGAGTGCTTTCTTCTGATGCAGAAGCGGAAATAGCCGCTCTCGACGCAATGATAGGGTTGCACGGACCGCTTTGCTTCCAATCAGACAAAGAGCCTTTTTTGTGGACAAGATATTACTGTCCGGAAATGGGAGAGGATATCTTGCGTTCTTACTGGGCTTTCGGAGAGTTGATAGATCCATCCAGACTCTCGATAATAAAGCGCGCTACAAATTCCATAGAGCAGAGGCTTGCAAGGAATGGTTGTAGATTGGTCAATCTCGATCCAGGCATGCTTGGAACCGCTCGATTCTGCTTGGCCACAACCAAAGACCGATCGCACCGTATTCCGCTTTCGGATGGAATCTATGCGGAGTTGACTTTGATCTTTGAGCACGGAGAATTCAAGGCGCTTCCATGGACCTATCCTGATTGGGCATCGGTGCCAGTGAGAAACATGATGACAGCGCTTCGAGCCGGGCTTCTTGGCGATTTAAGGCATCTGCATTTTCTTTGAATATGTTCCGATATGTTCCGAGAAAAAGCAATTCTCCAAAACATAATCTCACTTCAGCATAGAATTGATGTCGTGCACTCTCAACACACCGTGCTTTTTCATCCATTCGGTGATTCCATTGAGTATTTCTTGCGGGGCCAGGGGATTTGAAAAAAGTGCGGTTCCAATCTGCACCGCTTGAGCACCTGCGAGCAAATACTGAATCGCATCGGCAGCGCGAGTGATGCCGCCAACACCTATCACGGGAATGGATACCGCATGGCTGACGCGATAGGTCGCAGCTACTCCAATGGGACGAATCGCAGGACCCGAGAGACCGCCTAAGCCCTTGGCAATAGCTGGCTTCATGCGATCTGTATCTATGACCATGCCAACAACCGTGTTTATACAAGATATTGCGTCAGCCCCACCTTCTTCTGCTGCGCGAGCTATTTCCGTTATATCCGTAACATTAGGGCTCAGTTTTGCAATTAGCGGTCTGGCAGTGCGCCTTCTCAACGAGCCAGTCAGTCGTTCTACTATAATAGGGTCGATTCCAAAAGTCATACCTCCCTTGAGTACATTGGGACAAGAGATATTTATTTCATAGGCATCGACACCTGTTTTTGACATGGGTCCAGATAGTGTCAGTTCTTCCTCAATACGGTCGACCAGCATGGCGTATTCATCTTCGGTCGAGCCTGCAATGTTGACTATGATCGCACAGCAGTGACTCCTCAAGAGTGGCAGTTTTTCTCTGAGAAAACACTCGAGGCCAGGATTAGCTAGACCGATAGAATTGATTAGTCCCATCGGTGTTTCAACAAGTCTCGGCGCGGGATTGCCTTCTCTCGGTTCAAGAGTTACGGTTTTTGTATATAGAGCACCCAATTCATCGATCTGGACAAGCTCTTTATATTCTTCGCCATATCCAAGTATACCAGAAGCGACTCCCACGGGGTTTGTCATAGTAAGAGAACCGATTTTTACGGATAAATCTGGCTCGAAGGAGGCAGAGAAATCATTTAGGTCCTTTATCGAGTTTATCAAAGGCAAGCCTCCCAATCGATGGCATCGGCTTCGAAAACAGGGCCATCTGCGCAGACACGAAGATAGCCTCCCTTTCGAGCAGGAAGCACACAACCCTGACAAGCTCCTATGCCGCAAGCCATCCATTGTTCAGCAGAAAGATGGGCTGGAAAGTTATTTCGTTCCGCAAAAGCCGCCAATTCTGCAATCATCGCCCCAGGACCGCAACCATATATATGCCAAATCTCGAGCGATTTATCGTCTTTTTTAAGAAATTCCAGGGCATCTAGCACTGTTCCATGGAAGCCTTCAGATCCATCGTCCGTTGCCATAAAAGCCCCGGATAAGAGTTTCTCCCAAGTATTTAATATTGGAATATCGTATGTTGGTTCTTTGAACTTAGGAACAAAAAGCGTATTGCGAAATCCGAAGACGAGTTGTATTTCTTTTCCGCTTATGGAAGTTTCGAGTGATTTCGAATTATTTTCAATATAGCTTTGTGCAATGGTTCCATTTTCTGCCAGCGATGCGGCCAGAAATAGCATTGGCCCGATTCCTATTCCGCCACCCGCAATTATTGCCTTTTCATCTCCATCGGGATAAGGAAAGCTATTTCCTAGCGATGCAATGATATCGATATGGCTGCCAGGCCGTTGAAGGGCAAGAGCTCTAGTACAAGGCCCTCTGATCTGATAAATCGAGTGAGCGATAGCGCTCTGATAGCCGGATGATTTTGCGGCATGTTTTTTGGATTCGAAACCTGCAAAGGCCAAAGGCCTTCTCAGAATGATTCCCGCACTCGATTCCACCATTGCAGGCAAAAAAGTAAAGAACTGGCCTGGTAATGGCGGCTGTAGATCTTCTGACCATTCAAAGGCCAAATGCATCAAATTTGGAGCGATGGATCTATTCAGGATTACCGCCGATTTGAATTGCTTCAAAGTCTTCACCTGAGCGGAATTCTAACAGAAGAATTCTGGATTTGATACCATGTTCCAAATAATGCAGGAGTTCAACTCAGTGATGTAGATATTTCTCAATTTCGGGCTTGTTGAAGCCAACTATGATTTTGCCGTCTATATCGATAACCGGTACGCCCATCTGGCCCGATTTTCTGACCATCTCCTCCGCGCGTCGCATGTCGGCAGCGACATTGTATTCGGTAAAAGAGATGCCCCTTTGCTGTAGCCATTCTTTGGCCATTTTGCAATAGCCGCAGCTTGGCGTCGTATAAATAGTAACAGACATATATTTTTCTCCCTATTGCATATGGCAGTTTTGATTCATAGCAATCGATATAGTAATCTCGTTTCATAGTAAAAATAATATATATTGACATTTGTGTCAATTGTCCCAAACGAAAAAAATACCAGAATATTTTTAAAGCATACTCGTCTTCAACTAGCGTCTTTATCATATGAAAAGAGTAAGAGCAGTTTTAGCTTTGATTCTGCATTTTCTTAGCTGCTCGATGCTAGCCTGGACAGCCGAGACATCTGAGAATCCTCTGTCTGGCAATCTCTCATTTAGTGCTTCATCCAAAAAAACCAAACTAACTCTATTCTTAAGACATGGTTCTGATGCTCTTCTGAATTTATCGATTCCTCTATCGATCGATAAGAATTGGCTCGAGAATATAGCATTTACGGGTAAGGCAAGGCTTGCAGGGTATGATATGACCGCAGGAAAGCTTGCGGTAAAAGATTCGGCTAGTTTTTTGATTGCACCTGTCCTGGCATCTGCTCAAGGAAGATCAGCGCTATCGATCAGCGATACCGGAAAATCGAGCGATCCAATTGGCATTTCGATCGCAGCTTCAAGAATATCATTTTTGGCAGGAAAAGGAGACCCCTATGCTTTTGCTTCAATGCAATATCTATGTGCACAAGAAGGCTTGCTTTTCTCAATCGGGTTTGGAACGCTTCTCGATATCGAGAGCTCGATAGATGTACTGGATCGTCTTGATCCATGGGCATCGATGGGAATTGGCTATACAAAACCTTCAGTATCTATCATGGTCAGATCTCATTTATATCCAGATTTTGAAAAGAGAAGCGAAAATCTGTTGGATATTCCCTGGTTGAAGAAAATCGGCATGAGGTTAGACATGAATATATTTGCCGGCAGTCAAAAATTGCAGGGTTTTCTTTATATAGAGTCTGGACATTTTCTATCTGCGCTTGGAAAGGTAGCGAGCTACGATGCTATGGCTCAGATCGGCTATGACACAGACATATCCTTTTTGCGAATCTTGAAGAGCCTTAATGTTAGCCTTTGCGCATTTTCCAACCAAGGTCTGGTCGAGCCTGTGGATGCAAAAACCCCATCATTCGGCACTTTGCCAGATCTATGGACCATGCAATATTGGCCTGACGGTGGGAAAATCGGATTGACCATCGAAAGTCAGAAAGCAGCCTTTTCGTTATTTCGGACGGCTTTGAACTTGAAGACCAGCATTTCTGGGGCTTTGGCAATAAATACCAAATCTTGGTCCAATAATATAGCTTTAGATCTTATGCTTTTGAGAGCCGCTTCCTCTGAAATGTTCAAAATCAATGGAACTCTTCAGGGCAGCCATTCGATCGGGCGTAAATTGATAGAAATAGGAGAAGAAGAAAGCTCGGAATCTATTGGCAATGAAGAATTGGGGTTAATCGAAGAAACCGAAGACCGGGCTGCGAGCCCAGATCATGGTTCAAGCTTAAGCCCTGCATTCGACAAACTTCTGCTATCCGGACGATTAAAGATAAACCCATTCTCATTCTTAATGTCCGTGAATCTGCCTCTCCACAATAGGAATTCAAGAGCTACATCTGGGAGAATCGGAATGTCCTTAGCAAAGCGTCAGTTGCTTATGGAGCTCTCGGTATCTATGCAGGTCGAGCCAGAATCGAGACAGCTGCAGTTTAAATCCTTTAGTTGTTATGCCAAGATTCCGCTATAAGATCATTTTAATGCAAAGGGTAGTTTTCAATTTTCTCTCTGTGCGATACCATTTTGTATGATAAAAGCCTTTTTACATCTTTTAAGGGAGGAATTGAGATGGATGATGCTCTGATTGTCGTGGACATTCAGAATGACTTTTGCCCCGGTGGAGTCCTTGCTGTTCCGGAAGGAGATTC